>CAYTDR010000560.1:0-3716 GCA_964436185.1 uncultured Candidatus Obscuribacterales bacterium
CAAGACCAAAGTGACAGGCTAGCGTCGCTCTGGAGATCTGCGGCAACGTGGCGAAAACCGGCTCCTCATCTGTTGGACTGCTCTGGTTTGGCACTTCGTGATTGTCATGCATCGCCTTCACCGGATCGAACGATGCCTTCGAAACCGGCTTAATTAGTAAATTAGGATTAACTGAAGCAAAAGTCGAGTATGATACCGTCGCCTCCAACCAGTCCGACCGTGACGAGGCCAGCAGGCAGGCGACAATCGTAAAAGCCAGTAATACCACTTGCATTACACGCGCCCCACAAATTCGTACTTGCATTCTATTATGGGACCCGGTCGCAAGAGGCATGGAAATCACAGGTTGCTATCACGTCAAGAGAGTGTAAAACTTCAAGAGAACGCTAGTGCGGCCTGCAAAAGAGCTGTTGTCAGGCAGTTCCGGACGAAAGCTGCAAAGTGCGAGTTTACATAAGGAAAGATCCAGGTGGCAAAAGAAGGGAAAACCGTCGGCGAAGGACCACAGAATCAGGACAGGCGCCGATTTCTGAAGTCGCTCTTCGGTGTCGGCAGCGCGTTGGAGAGCTCCAGCGAAGCAAAGGCGGCGCCGAAAGCGAAAGGCGAGCTCTTCGCCTTCTACTGGGCCGACCTGGCTCGCGGCAACATCGGCTTTCCATCCGGACTCTCTGTCCCCGTGACCCGACCGGGATCAGTGATGAAGATAGTAACTGCCGCCTGTTTGCTCGAGGAAGGCGCCTTCAATCCCAATGATACGATTGAATGCCGCGGCTCCACGAAGGTAGCCGGCGCTATCTATAAATGCCAGCGTCCACATGGCAATTTAACGATCGAGAAAGCACTGGGATTCTCCTGCAACTGTTTTTTTGTCAAAGCAACGCGCCAAGTGGGACCTCTTTCCATAGTCGAGTATGCGCGCCTCTTCGGACTCGACAAGCCGGTAGTCGGATTCAAGCCCGGCAGCTTTCCGACCAAAGCAATAAGCGAAACCGCCGACTATGCGCTCGGTTTAAGCGAGGACCTACAGACGAACGCCCTACAACTTCTGCGCCTTTCCGCCATCATCGCCTTGCAAGGCCACATACCTGCGCTCAGGAATGCCGGCATGTGCGAAGAAGGAGATAAACCGTTTTCCGTCGAACTGAAAGCATCGACTTTTGAAAGAATCAAACGCGGCATGATCCTGGCAGCACAAGAAGGAACCGCGGACGGAATCGATCCGGAAGGACGCTTGCGAATAGCTGCTAAGACTGGCACTGTCCCGCACGGAAAGAAGTTCGAGTCGTGGGTAACCGGTTTCTTTCCTCATGAGAAACCAAGACATGCCTTCTGCTTGTTTGCTCGCGCAGGCACCAGCCATGATAGCGCCGTGCCGGAAGCTAAGAAACAGTTGTATCGAGTGGAATGGCCGACAACATAAGAACATTCAGGCGTGCAATCCTTCTTGCCCTGATATTTGCATGGCAGGTGACTATTCCTGCACAGGCGCTTCCTGAGACGATAATGATAAAGCTCTTCGATGCCTACCCTCCGCAGGAAAGCGTAGAGGTTCGTGGTCCGTTGAAAGTGATTGAGCCATCTCCCGGACGAAGCTGGGAAGGATCCTTGAAAGTAAGAGCCTCTCGTGGAGCCGTTTATCTTTCAGCACGAGGTGAAGGAGGCAAAGATCAGCAAATCGGATCGGCACCAACTGTGGTGATTGTGCCGGCGTCAAATCGAGGAGTCGAGATCACACGGGCAGACGGTGTGCACAGACGATACCTCGGTCAATTGCTGTTTACCGCTGCACCAAATACAAAAGGCTTATCGGAGAAACGGAACAAAGTCGTTCTCTCCATAGTTGAGAAGGCAAAGAGTAAAGACTACGTGAGCGCAGTTCTCGGAAGTGAATCGCCGACACGATTTCCCGAAGAGGCGCGCAAAGCCCTGGCCGTGATGGTCCTTAACCGCCTGGAGACTAGAGCACGATTTCAGCCGCTGAGCGATTCTACAAAGGAGCAACTGTATTTCGGTTGTGCCGCAGTAACACCATCCGTGGAGCGGGCGGTTAACGACGTGTACTCCTGGCGCCTGTATGCAGGAAAAACAATGATCGAGTCCTACTTCAGCTCGACCTGCGCCGGAGGCACCAGCAGCGGTACCGCCATTTTCGGTAAGCCAGCCCGGCACATGCAATACCTGAAGAGCGTCAAATGCGATTTTTGCTCAGCCAGCCCATTTTGGAAAGCGCGCACAACTCGGGTGAAAAAGGACCGGCTGATCAAGATTCTGGGCGGCCTACCTGAAATCACTCACAAAGATGGCATGGATCGACCCATTGAAGTGACTATCCATCCGGCATCCGGCAATATCAAAACTATGTCCGGATACAACTGCTGGTTAGAAATGGGCCGCGCACTTGGTTGGAGTTCCATGCCCAGCACACGCTATGCGTTTTCGAGAAAGTCCGATTCGCTGCAGATCACGTCATCCGGCGCCGGGCATGGGGTAGGGCTTTGCGTATGGGGTGCAATGGACCTGGCTGAAAGAGGAAAGACCTTCAAAGAGATTCTTCTTTTTTACTTTCCGACCTGCCACCTCCAGAAAGCATGACAGTGCTGCTCTCGATAAAGAGCAACTCCTCCCGGCCGGTCGGCGCTCCGGCGCAGGAACTCATTGACAGTTCTGGAGAAATGCTGCGGTGCTCAGCTATCGGTCGGGCGACGAAGGTCGGAGATGATTCGGTGACAAAGGACGGGACGCAGATATGTCCGGACGAAAACGGTGACGAAGATATCAAGCCGCTTATTCGTCCGAAAGATGCACCTCCGGGGCGCAAGCTAGAATCTGAGGGCTCCTGAACATCTTTCCAGGTAAGAGTTTCCACCTTGCACTGATCGAATCCACTACAGCGACCGGCTCGTATGACATAATTTCGGACAGGCGCCTCATCACTTGACTGCTACGAAACTGAACTTCTAAGATCGGACCCAGCATCAACATATTCTCTGCCCAATTCTTTGAGGACTAGTTTTTGACAGCACATCTCCAATTCGTCGAACCCCAAGATAAAGAAGCCCAATGGCTCACTCATGAGCTGTCAGGACGCTGTACTGTCAGCGATGATTTTGGAGAGCTTTCTTGCCCATTCATGCAGCTTCGCGTGTACGAGGGCAAACAACCACTCGACCAGTTCGGATTGATCGCAGCATTCTTACGAAGTGTCGAAGAACCATATCTGAGCCAGCTACATATTCACGACTCTCCAACTATCGGACTCAAGGAGATTCCTAGAACCGCTGCCGAGCCTGGAATTTTACGCCTGCTTGTCGAGCACGATGAGTCCACGACCATTTTTCCGGCATACTCCGCGTCAGAACAACGGTTTGCACAAGGTTTCATGCAGAGACTACTCAATTGGTTCGGTCCGACAGTCAAATTTTTCGTCAACGCATGGAGCGGGGATGAGGGCAACTCCGGGTCCGTATGGAGAAAAGCCAAAAGCGGGGCACTAACAACTGCCGGACTGGAAACAGGATTCTATTCGCCGTTATACAAACGTATCTTCGGAGCCGGCGTAATACTAATAAGCAACCAGCGAGTCGGACTTATCTGGTTTATGGAAACCGATTAGCGCCACGGTTACGGCTTTCTCACTAGTTTAAAGTTTAACCTTCGCGCGTCCAGCTTGCTCACGTATTGGACGTGGTTATAGAGAAGGCGGAGAAAGAGAACCC
>CAYTDR010000560.1:3726-4255 GCA_964436185.1 uncultured Candidatus Obscuribacterales bacterium
AGCGGCAAAGGCAAGCGTGTCCTTTGAAACAGACTCAGGAATCATGCGAAGCGGTATCCACAAAAGGATGACTGCACAAAAGCAGCCCGCCAACCCAGTTACATATAATCCATAGGGAATCTTATTGGTCCTTGCGTGCCTCGCTACGCTCGTCAAAAGCTTCTTCCACGGCAGTAGAATTCCCGTGAGACACAAAGAAAGCGTGAACAGCATGTAGTCGTGCTCTCCGGCTCTGGCAGCCAGCGCAATCAGACCCATTACACACATCCAAATTACAATTGCGATCACTACTTGCGGAGACTTGCAAACTTGCATCAACTTTTGTCGTGGACCCACACTGCTTTCTGCAACAGTTAAATGATTGAACGATTTGCGGCATTTAGCCACGATTTGCACGGCCGGCTTATCGCTGTCCTCGACGGACATCTCAGACCAGATCAAACTAGATCTGTGGTTTAGCTTGAATTTCAGGTCTGGTCGTTCCGCGTTCATAGCGACTATATGCCCAGTCTGAGCCAGATTAATGCAG
>CAYTDR010000560.1:4265-5648 GCA_964436185.1 uncultured Candidatus Obscuribacterales bacterium
AGCATGTCCCTCACTCAGATACAGGCGATCTTGCGGTCACCGGGCAAGCACATCGGATTGATCTGCCTTAAGGATGATAAAACGGGTCGTTGGCGGCGGATTGGCCAACACCGTGGCGCTAGTAATTCGATTGGGTATGATATAGTCCGTCGCGCGTGGTGGCACTTGAAACCGGAGACACTATGAACAAGATTGGACCGATTACTGCCCTTTCATGCCTGCTTATTCTTGTCTGCTTACCCGCACTCGCACAGACAGCAGCTGCCGGTGCGCCACCTCCTTCAGCCGATGTTCACAAGAACGGAGCCATGATATTTCTCACTACTCTCTTGACCAATCCTGCTCCCTGGGTGGTTGGAGTAATTTCGGATATCTTGATCTCCAAACGAAAAGTTGCACTCGTAAAGAGCATCATGACTAGTATCGCGTCAATGGTTCTTGGTTATCCGAGTATTTGGTTTGCGTTTTCCTCGTTTGCCTCAGCATCCATGTTGAAGCTCGAGGAATGGGTAGCCTGGCTACTTTGCTCAGTTATTTTGATCGTCACCATGGGTTTGCTCAAGATAGTGTCATATTGGCTCGTCAATGAAAAGTTTCCTGAGAAAGTTACTTCCCTGCTTTTCTTCGCGAGCGCTACAGTAATGGTTTTGACTGCGCTCGGAATGATCGGATTGTTCGCTCAGGGCGCCAAACCGTAGCAAACCAGTTCATGCGACCTAGCTTGCGTCTCCCTTGTGCCGCGGCCTTCTCTAGCCACTCCAACGCTTGGGATAGTCGAACTCCAGGGTCGGCACTAGCAGAAACTGATACCAGCACCAGTGCTTCGCCAAACAATGAGAACGTAAGCAGAATCATCGGTCATCGGCTGCATGGCAGAATTAGAACTAGCCACCAGCCTACTTAGTCGCTTTGGAATCCGAAGTCTTTTTATCTCCATCCTTGGAGGACTTATAGTTGCGAACGTAAAGGTTGGTTCCCTGTGGTACCAGACGGTGTCCTTCTCGCTTGTCGTTGAGAAGACCCTTCAGATTCTTCGCACTCTCGACTTTAATTTCACTGGATTGCATCAACGTATCCCTACTGTTCGTCGGAGGAACAAAATTGCGAAAGAAGTTCGGTGCAAGACTCGGGATACTGCTTGCGTCGGTGTACTGAATCGGTCTTGGTGGCGGTGCCGCTGGCGCACCGGCTTTGAGCGCTCGCAGCCTGTCAAGCTCTTTTCTGGCTGAAGCTGGTATCACCATAGTGCCTTCTTTGGTATCAAGAAGAGCTTTGATTATACTCGCCTCCGATTGGCCGACTGCTGTTTGCGGACCGCCTGTGCGCATCGGGTTTCTCGGGTCCATCGTCAGTGTGTAATCACCTGTTTGCCGTCTCAATGCC
>CAYTDR010000561.1:0-5635 GCA_964436185.1 uncultured Candidatus Obscuribacterales bacterium
CGGCGGAAAATCATCGGCAGACCTGGGCCACCCAGTTCGATCCGGCCTTCGCGGGACAGCGCCGGGTCAATCTGGCCAAGGCATCGCCCATGGCCCTGGACGAACGCATCATCGAACGTCTGGAGGCGGACCTGAATTGCTCCTGGGATAACGACGACCTGACGGAGCTGGCTCCCTACCGAAGCCGAATGAATCCGGCGCTTCCGGGAATCATCGTGCGCCGCCAAATCGACTCGGCGATGCGGCGGCTCAACGAAGGCAGCGAAAACCCCGAAGAAAGCGTCGCTATCCTGCGCGAGCAGCGCGCGCCCGAAACGCAGATCCAGGCGGCCATCAAGGCTGGCTACCTCTACAACCTCACCTGGTACGGAGATGGCGACAAGGCCAACGCGTACAAAGCGCTGCTGGCGGGCACCTTGCCGACGGACGAGGCGAAGGAGGCGCTGTTCGTCTACACCGACCGGCTGGCAGCCAATCCGAGCTGGGCAGCCGAGTGGGTGCAGAAAGCCAGGGCCAATCGCGAGTACTTCCGCCCCGGGGCCTTCGAGACCGCGGTTCTGACCGCCGGCTACTTCGCGCGCTACGGTTACTGGTCGGACGAGGCGAAGGTCACCATCTTGCGCGATCAGTTCCCGCTTTTGGCCTGGGACACGATGGACAGCCTGTCGCCGCCCTGTGTCTGCGGCATCGACCTGCGGTCCGAGTTGCTCAAGACGATGACGAGTGCGACGGAGCGCGCGGTGGTCAAGCTGCTGTGCGACTTCCTCGGCACGAGCAAGGAGGCGAAGTCCATCGGCACGTTCTGCGAGTTCGTCCATCAGGCGATCAGCCAGAGCATCGGCTTGCCGCGTGAGACGCTGGTGGGATACGTCGCGTCGTTCCTGGATTTCTGCGACAAGGCAGAGGTGGCCCTGGGGCACACCACTGTCGAGGCGCAGCGCACACGGAACAACGCGGAGGACTATAAGAACGAGAAGCGAGCGGCGCTGGCGATGGCGGCGTTCGGCGGCGTCGGCATCAAGGAAGTCAAGCAAGTGCCCTACCTCTCGCTGCTGCGGATGCGGAGTCTGGTGGCGGATCTGGTGCGCAAGCACGCCAAGGCCGAGATTGCGTAGGGCTTGAACTGCTTGCCTGATTGACGAGGTGTGGCTTGCCACCACACCTCGTCGCAGGGGGATGACCGCTGATTCACAGCGCGATCGTGCCCCTGCTTTTGTCTCGTTGTATTACTATAGAAAGTCGTTAAGTGTTTTTTCCTCGTGCCTGAACAAGAAAATGTGCGAACTTGTGTTGTGCTCGCTCGCAGTGTGACACCAATAACAGTATCACCGTCAAACTTCGCTAACGGATTCGAATCGGTTGGACAAGTCTGATTCATTCAATCGAGTATCTCTGGATTCAAATCTCGCCGCACGGCAGGATTGTCGGCAAAAGCCCTCACAGGAGTTCGAAATCAGTTGCACATCATGGTGGTCCGACCCGGTAGAACGGAAGGCAAGAGATCTGTCTTGCTATTTATCGAGCTCATGAATCCCTTCCGGTGATTGCTGGCAATTCTCCAATAAAGAGATGATCTCTTCTTTCCTTGATGTTTCCAATATCTCCAGTGCCATGCCACACACGGAATCGGACAATCCAGGCGGTACGGGAGTCGGTCGAACAAGGGCAGTCTGGCTGGCAAGCTGCTTGACTTGCTTCTCCGCCGCCAGGAGATGGTGAGTTGTTTTGAAAGTAAGAATGATTCTGGGCACGGCGGTTATGGATTCAGGGACGAGATTTCAATCAAAATAACATGTCATGAGTTTTTGCAAAGAACGGATCGGGAAAGTAAGCTTAAGGTAAAATATTCGGGAAAACCTGCACGATTGGGTCGAAAGCCGCTGGCTGCCTACATCGGAGTGGTATACTGAAAGTGTATCTGGAGAGGTGGTCATGCAGTACTTCTTATGTCCTCGCTGTAAATTTAAAATCTCCGGCGCTAGCCGGATCTGCTCGACATGCGGCTATCAGATTGTCAAGATGAATCCTGCTACTTCATCGACTCCCGAAATCAAGGAGGAGCCGAAGAAAAGGGCCTCTTTGCTATCGAGATTCTTTGGGCTTGACAATAATAAGCCTGCCGAAGGTGGCACGGAAAAACACGCATTAGGTTAAGTCCAATATCGCTTGTGTTTTAAGAGTCTCTGTTTGGTCATGTCGCGAGAGTTAGTCTAGTTTCCATAAAGTCTCTCGTAGTTCCAGTAGTGTGAGAACACCTGGCGGACGTAGTTTTGCGTCTCAGGGAAGGGAATGTTCTCCACGAAGGCATCTACGTCTGTGATTCCTAGTTCTTGATGCTTTTTCCTCCAACGGGCGACTGCGTTAGGTCCGCCGTTATAGCTGGCTACTGCATAGACCATGTTTCCATCGCCCCGGCGAAGGACATAAGCCAGATAAGCGCAGCCTAGTGCCACGTTAGTGTTCGGGTTGTAGATCTCGTTGGCGTCGCGCAACGGTATGTTGTTATGTTTCGACACACCATATGCAGTGCCCTTGAGGAGTTGCATCAATCCCATGGCATTCGAGCGGCTGCGGGCATTGCGGTCATAGCGCGACTCTTGTCTGATCAAGCCATGGACGAGCAGCGGATCGAGATTCCATCGTTTGCTTTCGTGTTCTACTTCTTGCGCATAACCAAGCGGGTATGCCAACTCCCAGCGTTTCGACTGGCGGGGCGTGCCGACGATCTTGTATCCGGCCGTGCCGATAGAGCTGACTAGATTGCCTTGCTTCAGGTATAGCCAGGATTTCATCTCAGGCGAAACCAGACCGGGAAGGTTCTTCAAACACTCATCGTAGAAGCCGAGCCAGGCAAGCAGGGCCGCAGTAGAACCCATTTTGGCGGGCATGCTTTGCCAGGTAAACAGCTCCGGTGGTTCCGGCCATGTCCAATTCGGAGCGGGACTTCGTCGTCCGGGAATTGTGTTCCATTGTCGATCCGGTACCAGTTTGCCTGATTGTTTTGACTGCAGGTGAAGGTATCTTTGCTCCGCTCTGTAGGAATAATATGTGGCGGGAAACTGTTGGCTGGTCACCATATACGATGCCATCGCGTCGGCACTGAGGCCTAGCTGCTCCTGCATTTTGCCGCGCCAGAAGGAGAGATGTGGCGAGAAGTCGCTGGTGGGATGGAGTTTAAGCGCATTCATTGCTGTAGTCAGGGCTTTGGAGAACTGGTCCTTCCTTTGTTTATCCCTGCTCTCGAAACCCTTGCCGGCCTGACTCCAGAACAATCTCCATGCTGACTCAGGAGCGTGCACGGAGTGCGGATACTTAGCCAGCAGTTGTAGGAAAAAGGGCGCGCCTTGCTCATTTGTCAGTCGCTTGCCGATGTTCCACAACACTTCCTCGTCCGGGTCGGGATGTGCCGCCAGCACTTGTTTGAACAACGCTACCGATTCGTCCTTAGTCAATGGACCGCACATGGTCGTGGTGACGTTTGCTATAAGCGGGTCTCGTGGATTGGTTTTGATCGAGCGCAAGAGAAACGCGACAGCTTCTTGTTTCTGACCGGTCTTCATCAGGCAGACCGCTCTCAAAATCTGTGAGGGGTTGCTGGAATTCCATTGCTGTAATGCTTCCTTCCAAAGAGAGTGTTTGAAATAGGCATAGGCAATCAGGTTCTGGTCGGCAACAGAAAGCGCCACTGAAGCTGGTGTCATGGCAGGGTCGGGCGCAGCTCCGGCTGTGGGACTAGCACTGGCAAGAGCAGCTAAGGTACGGGAAATCTCGACTGCTCGCTTTCCACCCGGGCTCTTGGTGAGATACCGCCGGTAGTGCACGAGGGCAGTGGTCGGATCGTTGTCTCGATCCAGTTTGACCTTGCCAAGGAAGTAGTCTGCGCCGATTGCGAACTCCGAATCGGGGTACCAGAGCTTGATCGATTTAGCCAGATTCTCGCTGGCGTTGAGGTCGCCAGTGCGAAACTTCGATTCCAGCAAAGCGTAAACAGCTTTGGGCAAATTTTGCTCGAGATGCTTTTCGTCCAGAGCCGCCACGCCTCTTTCTTGTGGATGTTTCTTGGCTCGCCTGGCGCGTTTGCGCTCATGTTCCTCTCTCGCCAGATTGAGCAGGTCTTCGAGGACGCTCTGAGCGCCCGCTTCATCCTGGGCGGATAGCGCCAGTTGTGCTGCCCGCATTCTGGCAATAACGCGAAGAGGTTTATACTGACTGGCTTCCATGTAAAGAGAGGCGGTCAGTCTCGCGTCGGCCGGCTGACCTTGCTCCTCGCTGGCATTAGCCAGCAGAAAAGCAGCAATTTGCTTTTCATGGGCAGGAGCGAAGGCATTTTTGCGAAACTCCTCGAGCAGAGGGACAGTAGCCTGTGGAGGCATCGTCTGCGTGGCTCGAACAATCGTCCTCAGTTTTTCCGAAACTTCGATAAAACCCGGATTGTCGACAGGCTGAACAGTTGTCTGCTGCGACACTTTGCTGTCCAGCGCGGCACCGTCCGGTGGCTGCGCCTGGATATAAGCGCAGGCGAAAACTAACGTGATTGTAGTGGCAACGCTTATCTGTTTTATTCGTTGCACAGATTAGCTCCATCTTCGTTGCGGCACGGGTGGTAAGCTCCGGGAACCGAATAGAGATTTTTCGACGTCGGCAAGCGGGGCTGATGGCTATGCTAGCATAGCGAGCTGAGCTTCGCTGGAGTTGGTGTGGACGGTAACAGAATCTATTTTGATAACGCTGCTACCAGCTTTCCCAAGCCGGAACCTGTCATTCAGGCGATGGTGGAGTATCTGAATACTTGTGGCAATCCGGGGCGCGGAGCCCATGATCTGGCGCTTGCAGGGGCCAGAACGATCTTTTCGGCAAGAGAGTCGATTGCTGATTTTCTCGGCATTAAGTCTAGTGAGAGACTGATATTCACACCCGGTTGTACGGCCTCGATCAATATGGTGGTTAAGGGCTTGGCGCTTCAGGGCTTTTTTCAGCCCGGCGATGTCGTTGTCACCACTGCTGCCGAGCACAATGCAGTTATGCGACCATTAGAGCAACTGCGCCGGAATCAAGGCGTGGTCTTGAAGCGTTTTGGCGCCACCGGGCGCGATGCAGAAGCAGAGCTGGAAGCAATTCTCGAGGGCAACGCTCCGGTGAAACTGGCATTCTTCACTGCGGCAAGTAATGTCACCGGTGAGACAATCCCGCTCGAGCGTCTCAACGATATTCTGAAGCGGTTCGGGGTCCCTCTGGCGGTTGATGGCGCTCAAACAGTCGGCAAGCTCGACTACGATTTGAGCAGTTCCTCCATAGCCTACTTTTGTGCTTCCGGGCACAAGGGCTTGCAGGGTCCGCCTGGCGTCGGGCTGCTGTATGTCGCACCTGGTTTCGACCTGGAGCCGATCATCTCCGGAGGCACCGGATCGCGATCTGAATCGCTCGCCGTTCCAGATGACTATCCTGACCATCTGGAAGCAGGGACGCTGCCAGGTCCAGCTATTGCCGGCCTGGCTGCCGGAACTGCCTGGATGAAAGGTCAGATGCAAGATGTTTTGAAAAGAGAGCTTGCTCTTACCGAGCAGTTTCTCTCGTGGACAAGAGAACAAAGTGCCATCACTGTTTACGGATATGCTTCCTCAGACAGAGATAGAAC
>CAYTDR010000562.1:0-5627 GCA_964436185.1 uncultured Candidatus Obscuribacterales bacterium
AGAAGTCGATTAACGTTTCGAGAATTGGAAACGCTTTCTTGCTCTCTTGCGTCCGTATTTCTTACGCTCTTTGACTCGCGAATCACGAGTAAGGAGTCCTTGCGATCTAAGCGCCGGTCGATTTTGTGGTGCAGCTTCTGCCAGAGCTCTGGCGATGCCATGACGAATGGCGCCAAGCTGACCAGTGATTCCGCCGCCTCTTACCGAGACGAGAACATCGAATCGGCCCTGGGCATCAGCTGCCTTGAAGGGCACATCGATCAGGGCCTTCAGGCCAAATCTACCACCGATATAATCGTCTGCCGGTTTGTTATTGATCGAGATCTTACCAGTGCCTGGTACCAAGCGAACCCGGGCAGTGGCACATTTTCTGCGACCTGTTCCGTAATACTGTATTACGCTCGTCATTACTCCCTTTCCTTCTTTCGTGCTTACTTTCTGAGTTCGTATACTTGGGGTTTCTGGGCAATATGTGGATGCTCAGGTCCGACATAAACTTTCAGTTTAGTGTACTGCTGGCGGCCCAGTCTCGTATGAGGCAGCATGCCTTTTATTGCGCGCTCGATAAGAGCGGTAGGTCTTCTTTGTCTCAAAGATGCCGCGTTCTCTTGCTTGAATCCATGCGGAAAGCCAGAGTGTCGGTAATAAATCTTGTTTGACTCTTTTCGTCCTGTGAGTTTCACTTTGTCCGCGTTGACGATAACGACGAAGTCACCACAATCAACATGAGGCGTGAACTCCGGCTTGTGTTTACCTCTGAGGATGGATGCTACTTCAACAGCCACACGACCCAGGGACTTGCCGTCGGCATCGACGACATACCACACTCTTTCGACCTCAGTAGGTTTTGCACAGTAGGTTTTCACGGGAGAATCTCCTAATTAGTCTCCGTTGGAGCTCGTTTCGAATAGATCATACTCCCCAGGGTATCTGACTGATGTCAAAGTAAGCCCCCAGGGGGGAGCGGTGGGACCGGCAAAATCGCGGTTTAATCCCGCAAGAGCTACGCTCATGCTCTCCGGTCCTTTCTTGTTGAGTCCTATTTCGACAAGGGTCCCAACAATGATACGCACCATATTGTACACGAAGCGGTTAGCGGCGATCCGGAATTCGAGCCGCCCTTCACCTAAATTCAACAAATCAGCTTTGGTCACGGAGCAGATTGTGGAAGTGGTATCGGCATTGGAGGAGCGAAAAGAGCTGAAGTCATGCCGCCCCAGAAGCCGGGAAGCGCCATCAGTCATGGCATTCAGGTTAAGCGGTTGAGGCACGAAGTAATGAGTATCTTTTAAGAGTGCCGATCGGCATGGATGATTCAAAATTCGATACACATACTCGCGGGCATTGGCACTGAAGCGAGCGTGAAACGTGTCAGGCACCCACTGAATGCCTCGCACCGCCAGGTCTCTCTTTATGATCCCGTTGAGACTATTGGACAACCTACCCAGATCTACATTTTCATCGTCCCAATCGAAATGAGCCACCTGGCCGCTGGCATGCACTCCTGTGTCGGTGCGACCGCTCAACGTAAGGCGAACTTGTTTACGAGCAAGCACACGCAACGCGCTCTCCAACTCGGACTGAACCGTTCGCACACCAAGTTGAAGTTGCGAACCGTGAAAGGCTTTTCCTGAATATTCGAGTAGAACTGCAATTCTGGGCATTGAATGGGAGTGAATGGGACAAGGTGATACGCCGCAATGCCTATCTTTATAAACACACGCGCCACTTCCTGCCAGTGATCTGCTCCAAGCAATCCCCCTATAAAAAAGTAGGACTGATGATTTTCGAACTGGCAAAATTCAAGTTTACAAAGCGACTAAATTGCCGCTGCTCTTGTAAACCGGATGCGATTGACAGCCAAAGCGCATGTTATTTGCGCTGATGTTTTCGGCATGTTGAGTGGCCGCAATTCGCTTGGAATATGAAAGGGACTTCTCGAGTTCGTCTTTTGCCCAAGTAAAAACATCATTGGCCGTTCGTCCACTCTTGGCCACTCTATGTCTGTCGAGCCCGATGGAGACTGCTCCTGTAGAGGAAATCGTGATCGCCATGGAACCCTCGTCGTTCCGCAGTTGCAAGAATGATTCGGTCGGCAGTGAAAAAATATGCACCTGCGCGCGGCTGTTGGCAAGCAAAATGTTGAGTGACCGTCCCACTCGAGCCAGAGATAGAGGCGACTGACAAGCAAGCTCCGTTACTTCTCGATGAAATCTTCTGAAGTTGGAGGTCAACGTTGTATAAAGCAAAACCCGCAGAATACGCCGATCTTCAATGGAGAGATTCTCGTCGATGCGATCGATTGCTTGATTGATCTCTTCAATGGAGTCGAAGATCTGCTCGCTAATTCCGGCATCACAACTGGAGTTCGGTTGGACCGAACGTAGAGCGGATATAGAGTCTCCGCACGCAGACGACATCGATCCGTGCCATCCATCAGGTTGGCTGGATGCATAAGTGCGAGTGGAAAGTGGCATTCCATCAACCTCGCCGTCCTCGGACAAGTCGAGATTTTTTAGGCGCACCGCGAATGGTGGTCGAAGGAAGCGCCTGGATGGTTCGAGATCTGCTCGTCGTCGTCGGTGCTCAGCCAAAGAATCTTCTTGCACCAGGTCGAGTTCAAGAACCGTTCGCGTTGCAGAAGCGGCACCACTTCCTGACGACAACAGCACTCCTACCAGAATGTCCGCAGGCAGCGGATCGTCCCAAATGGGAAGCTGATTGACCTGGAAACAACCGTTCTCGAGCTCTTGCTCGGTTGGTAACGACCAAAACGAAGTTGCAGGCTGACAATCTTCTTGCACCTCGCCGACTCGTAGAGCCGTTTGCTCCGCAGAATTCGAATCGGCATTTCCTGAACACTCGATCGCTTCAAAGATGTCGACGAGCTGCGGATCTTCCCAGTTCGGAAACGGGGTAGCCTGGTGAGCAGCAAAGTCATTGTTCTCAAGCGCTTCTGCAGGCGGTCGCAGCCAAAAGCCGGAACTTGCTTGCTCGGCAAATGACTCCTTAAGCCCGTCGCTGAGTTCTCGAATCGATTGCTTCTCAGTAACGCAACCGGTTCTCTCGATTATGCCGGCGAGTTGTTGACGGTCCGGAGTTTGAGTCTGGCTCGGCGCGATTTCCACATTCTCGAGCATGGCCGGCCTTCGCCAAAAGCCTGTACTCGCTTGCTCGACGAATGACTCTTCGTGCGCCTTATGAACTCTTCGAATTTTTCGTACTGGTTTTATTTCAGAACCGTAATCGGTTCCTCTGGAAGTTGCTATTGCATCTGGCATGCCGGCTAGCCTAGTAAGAAGAAAGTAAAACAGGACTCACCAGCATAAATATTGCCATCGCTTTGTGAACAAAATGTACCTTTTTCGCTGCCCTGTCAGGTAAGGACATTTCTGTCGGCGATTGGCCATCGATAACGATCCAGACCTGGAATGGTGGCAAAATACGAACGATTCATCGGCTTGGGCGTGGGCTCGTTCTCTTTTCGATTGGCACATCGATCAAAGAGGCTTCACAGGCTAATCAGCAAAAAAGGCGATTGCCTGGGGCAACCGCCAATAAGCTTGTTTTTTGGCTGGCAAAATCTAGATCAGCTGAATAATCGCCATTGGGGCATTGTCGCCACGTCTGTGGTCGAACTTGATTATTCTGCAGTAGCCGCCCGGCCTGTCCATGTAGCGTGGTGCGACTTCGTCGAACACTCTCTGGACTACGTCTCTATCGTAGAGGGCAGCACGCATGAGCCTTCTCATGTGCACAGCTCTTCCGACTTTGACGGCAGCTTCATGATCGCCGCCGCGAGCTTTGTCGGCAACTTCCTTGTAATTAGGAATGTAGCCTTTCTTGCCTTTAGTGATCAGCTTCTCGACATGAGGTCTTAAAGCCTTGGCCTTTGCCAGCGTAGTGATGATCTCGTCATGACGCAGCAACTCTGTTGCTAGCGATCTGAGCAGAGCTATACGCTGGTCTTGTGGGCGACCTAGATGGTGGCGAGTCTTACGGTGACGCATGACTTACTCCTGATTGGTTTACTTGTCTTTCGGTGTGTCGGCAAGACCGAGCCCGAACTGACGCAATCTTTCGATCACTTCGTCGGCTGATTTCTTACCGAAGTTCTTGATGTTCATCAAATCGTCGTAGGTGAGCTTGAGCAGCTCGCCCAGCGAGTTGATGTTGGCCCGCTTGAGGCAGTTGTAGGCGCGCACGGAGAGCTCCAACTCTTCGATCGAAATGGAGCTGTGTTTGCCTTCCTGTGGCTGAGGCTGCGTCGTGGTTGGCACCATCGGCTTGCCTGACAGCTCAGCAATCGGAACAAGGTGCTCGATCAACTGACGAGCGGCCTGTGAGATAGCTTCTGTCGCATCGATTGCTCCGTTTGACCAGAGATCGATGGTGAGCTTGTCGAAGTCGGTCGACTCGCCTACGCGGGTCGGTTCGACTCGATAGCTGACGTTGCGGATAGGCATGAAAACTGCGTCTATCGGCAGAACGTCGATTGCTTGTTTGTAGTGGCTGTGGGAGTCTGCCGGCACATAACCGCGACCGCGCTCAACCGTGATTTCGGCCCTAATTCTGCCGCCCTCAGCGAGGGTGCAGATAGCCCAGTCTGGGTTGATGATGGTAGCGTCGGCGGGGCAGAAAATATCTCGTCCGGTTACCGGACCAGGTCTTTCCACATCCAGATGCAAATACTGAGGATCACCCGAGAAGGTCTTAACAACGAGACCCTTCAGGTTCAACATAATGTCGATGACGTCTTCCACGACACCAGGTACGGTGGTGAATTCATGAGTGATACCATCGATTCTCACGGCAGTGACTGCCGAACCTTCTATATGAGAAAGCAGCACTCGTCTCAGCGAGTTACCGAGAGTGGTGCCATATCCGCGCTCCAGAGGCTCGATTACGAACTTTCCGTAGATCGAACCATCTGCATGGGTTTTGTTTTCCAGACACTTGATTTTGATCGGTTCTCTGGGGCTGGACTCAGGTACGAGGCCATAGTCCATGCCCGACATTCCTGGAATTCCGGACATGCCCGACATTCCCATGCCGCTCATTCCGCCCATTCCGGACATGCCGCCCATGCCACCCATGCCGCCCATGTTCATTCCGTACTGTCGATTGAAATCGTTGCTCACGTTATTTCTCGCCCAACTTTGTGTGTTCCTGTCCCAAAAATCGAAGCTGACCGTCGATCCTACCTTCTAGAGTAGAACTCAACGATGAGCGCTTCTTTGATAGTCGGATCGACTTCTTCCCGTTGCGGGAGATTGACGATTGACGCGCTCATATTGTCAGTATTGGCATCGAGCCAGTTTGGTGCTGGCGGCGATGGGTTTGCTTCGATCAGTCCTTTGACGAGCTTTTGACTCTTCTCCATTACGCCCACTTTTTGACCGGGCTTCAACTGATATGAAGGTGAATAAGTTCTTTTGCCATCAACGGAAAAATGTCCGTGGACGATCAATTGTCTGGCCTGGGCTCTCGAAGGAACCAAACCAGATCTGTGCACGATATTATCCAGGCGGCTTTCGCACAGTTGCAAAATCTTCAAGCCGGTAGGCACTTTCTTCTGCGCGCTGGCGACTGCGTAATACGCAGAGAACTGCCGCTCGAGAAGCCCA
>CAYTDR010000563.1:0-1571 GCA_964436185.1 uncultured Candidatus Obscuribacterales bacterium
TACTTTCAATACGGACGCAGAAGTGTTCACCGACAAGTTGCTTCCCGCCACAGCGGAAAACAAGAAGAAGGCACACGAATTTATATCCAATCTAGAGTCCAGAGGTGGTACCAACATAGGTGAAGCCTTGTCGATCGGCTCCGACATTCTCAATTCCGCAGATTCGGGAAAACGACCGGCATATCTCGTGCTAATGACCGACGGTGAGCCGACAGTCGGCAAGACTTCTCAAGAAGAACTATTAAAGACTGTGGGGACAAAAAGAGATATTCGACTGTTTGACTTTGGTGTCGGATACGATGTCAACACACAGCTCTTGAACAAATTGGCCGAGGAACATCATGGCACGGCGAAGTATATCGAGCCCGATGAAAACCTGGAGATCGCTTTATCCAACTTCTACAACAAAATCAAAAGTCCCGTCTTGAGCAACGTGAAAATTTCTTACGAAGGCGTTGAGGCGAAAGAGGTTTACCCGCGCGAGACCAAAGACATTTTCGCCGGCACGCAAGTGACTTTCCTCGGGCGATACAAAGTTGGTGGGCAGGCGACGGTCAAGTTAACGGGCGATGTCAACGGAATTCCCAAAGCCTATTCGTTCCCAATCTCTTTTGCACGCAGCGAGGTTGGACAGCCCTATCTGCCTCGGCTATGGGCGATGCGGCGCATCGGTTACCTGACTGAGGTGGCTCAGGCCAACGATGATGCAAAAGAAGTCGTGGATGAAATCGTCGAACTCTCGAAACGCTATGGCATCATATCGGCTTACACTTCGTTCCTCGCTACAGATCCCAAGGAGAGCGGGACGCGCATGCTTCCGACTCTCCAGGGAACAGGCCCTCAGACCCTCAGTTTTGGTGCGATGCCCATGAGAGATCAAGCTGCAACCAAAGCTTCGCGTTGGACCCACCGTTCGTTCCGCTTTCAGTACGCACCGAACACATTAAGAAGAGCAGAATCCAGCACACCAACATTCTTCAATTTCAACAGCCGGCAACAGGGAGCGCTTGGACTCCTTCCACCTCCTCCAGTTCCTGGTGGTGGCGTGAGTGGTGCTGAAGTGGCCTCGACTTACGGTGGTGAAGTGAGGACGGCAGTAAGCAAGGGTGCTGCAGTCGCGCGATCGAAAATGATTCCGATGGAGAAACCGGCAATTGTCGCGGATCGTATAGACCAGGATGGTGACAAGAACGAAGCGGAAGAGCGCAAAGCCTTTGCTCATGCGATTCGAACCACCAGCGTCTCTGGTAAGCAAGCGGTCGCCATACAGCAGAACTTGTCCGACCTGCGCTCTGGAGGTGCAATCTCGAAAGCTGACGAGGCAGGCCTGGTACAGGTGATCGACGACAAGACCTTCTATTTTGTCAACGGCTTCTGGGTTGATTCGAGCTTCGAAAAAGTGCGCGAACCCAAGCTCAACGAAATTAAATTCGGCAGCAAAGAGTACTTCAGCTTCGTGCACGCCAATAAGGACCTGGTACAGTACCTGGGTGCCGGAGACCAAATGATTGTCGTCCATGACGGAATCTGCTACAAAATAGTCGCCGGCAGCGCAGCTGGTTAGATCGTTC
>CAYTDR010000563.1:1581-5626 GCA_964436185.1 uncultured Candidatus Obscuribacterales bacterium
TCAAATCAAGCGTCGTCGGATACCATCGGTCGACAGGCAGTTCGGTCGCTGATACCGGCCATGGTGAGTGGTCGCCTTCGGTGAAACGGCTTCGTCGTCGCGCTATCGCTTCGGCACGTGTGAGCGGTACCTCTTCGAATAACTTCCCTTCAGGATGCATCACATGATATCGGCAGGCTCCCACCGACCGTTCGCCCCATTTGTCGATGAGTTCGAACTTCAGCGGATGATGAGCCGAGATTGTCGGGTGCAGACAGTGCGGCGGCTGCCACGCTCTGAATCTGACACCACATACGAACTGTCCCGTGGTACCGCAGGAGGTTAGCGGTAACCGGAAACTATTCACGGTGGCAATGTGTCTTTCTTCTGTCATTCCGCTGACGAGCACCTGGATTCTCTCCAATGATGAGTCGACCGGCCTGCTCAGCGCACCGGTGATAGCTTGATCATCCAACACATACCATGGCTCGTGCGCTGCTCTGAGCTCGAGCGTGATTCCATCCGCATCAAGAGTTCCCAATACAGGAAAGCGCGCATCAAGAAACGGTTTGAACCAAGCCAACTCGATAGGCGCGCCGGAACGATTCAGTTCGTCCACTACGTCTTTCAGATCTTGGAACAGGAAATGAGGAAGCATGAAACGGTCGTGGAGTGCGGTTCCCCAGCGCACTAACGGTCTGTCGTAGCGTCTTTGCGAGAACATAGAAATCAGTGCACGCATCAATAGGACTTGAGCGGCCGCCATTTGGAAATGCGGCGGCATTTCAAAGGCGCGCAGCTCAATCAGACCCAGCCGTCCCATTGCTGCATATGGGTTGTAGAGTTTGTCGATGCAGATCTCCGCTCTGTGAGTGTTGCCGGTGATGTCGACTAAAATGTGTCTGAGTAGTCTATCTCCCAGCCACGGGGGAGCGCCTTCGCTCGCCGCAGGCACCTGATTTAGTGCCAACTCCAATTCGTACAGAATGTCTTCACGTCCATCATCCACTCTTGGCGCCTGTGAAGACGGACCCACAAATAGACCGGTGAAGAAATAGGACAGCGAAGGATGATTCTGCAAATAGCGAATCATGCTGGCAAGCAAGTCTGGGCGCTCTATAAAAGGGCTATCCAGTGTGGTAGGGCCGCCCAGCGTAATGTGATGTCCGCCACCTGGGCCGACGATTCTTCCATCCAATTGGTATTTTTCCAGTCTCAAACCGGCCCGTTCCGCCGCCTCGGAGACTATCTCAAGTCCATGACTGTACTCTTGGAATGTCGCGCAAACCGGCATGTTGACTTCAACAACTCCAGGATCTGGCGCCACGACAAGCAGTTTCAGCCGAGGGTCCGGTGGGGGCGGATATCCTTCGATGATTAGTCTGGTACCGCTCTCGGTAGCAACCGCCTCAATCGTTTCGATCAGCTCGATATATTCGTCTGCCGAGGACACGGGGGGGATGAATATGGCAATCGAATCTCCAACCGGTCTGAGACACAGAGCTGTATCCGGAACCTCTTGTTGTTCGTCCTCGTTTCCGTTGCTGCCATCCTCCTCAGTGCCATTGGACGGAGTCGAAAATTCTTCGGACTCTGGAATAGTTGATGGATCGCGGATCAGGATTGGTTCTGCAGGACTCTCTAGTTGATCGAGCGGCAACCTCAAACCCAGCGGACTGGTGCCGGGGACAAGAAACATTCGCCCCCGTTTGAATTGCCATCGACCTGTTTGCCAACCGTTCGACGAGGGCCGCAAGGGAATCGCCAATCCTACTGGTTTCGTCAAATTGCCGTCTACATGCGACGCGCAGATGGTAAAAGTTTCTCCATCTGAAGTTTCAGGCAGATTTCCTCCTTTCAACGTTGCGTAGAAAGGGTCTTCGTATGCTTCGACTAGAGTTGATGGCAGATTCAACTTGGCGCACAGCAATTCTCCGAATTGCACGCAGTCGTTTAGCTGCTTCGCTGCATGCGGAGCGGCTTTCGAATTCATGGTCAACTGTTCGTGCTGTATAGTTTCATCTTCTGTCGCTGCCGGTAATTGGACTGTTGATTGAAGTTGGCAGTCGTTTTGTGCCTGCGCTTCTGCTGCGCTTGCAAATTGAACTTGACTCTGTTCCGCACCCCGGGCGACGCTTGGCATTGCCCCTCCGATTGTTTGAGCCATCGGATCGACCACATTGACCGCAGGACCTTGTTGAACCTGGTCCACTAGCGCAGGGGCGCATTCTTGCGTGATTCTGGTGATTGGGTCATCCGGATTGCCCGCCGATTCGCTTGAGCAATCACGCTTTTCAGAGATCGCAGAGTTCTCAGCAGCCAGGCTGTCCCATGAAAATAAGCTGTCGTCGTTCCACAGTTTCTCACCGTCTTTTCGCCAGATGAGAGTAAGCGCCCATCGAGGTTCTAACTCGCCTGGGTAGATTTTGCCTGTGCCCACAATCGGCAGCGCTCCCTCTCCGAATTTTGAAGATATGGAGCGAAACAGTTCCAGCGACTGCCGCCACTTGCTTTCACCAAGCGCTTCCGTCCGCCATTCTGGTTCCACCGCATGCAGTGCCGATGTCCAGGTTGGCTCGCCGCCGGACGTAAGCGTAACTTTTCTGTCAGCTAAACTACTATCAATCTGCTGTCCTGCGTCGAGAATGGCATACCATGTGCGTTCGTCATATGGCTCGTTCGGCGCTGTTTCATCGCCTATGGGCACCGCAGATGCAATCACTTCAAAGCTGATAGCGGTGCCACTGGCAGTGCCGGAAATTGGGGCTGCTTCTTGAGGAGTGACGGTCGCTGCAAGCGGTATATGTCCCTCGCCGCACAACAGACCGGAGGTTGAATCGAGCCCGATCCATCCTGCTCCTGGAAGATACACCTCGACCCAAGCATGCAGGGCGAGTGCCTCTTCCTCAATAATGCTTGATCCATCACCCGTCGAGCCGGCTTCAAGCTCGGCAGTACGTACTAATGTAGTTGCGCCTGAGGCACGATCGTTCGTCGATTCCTGGGCGCTTGTAGAAATCTGAACGCCTGAGCCACAACTTGCATGAGACCTCGATATTTCCGGCAGCCGCTGAGCTGCTGCCTGGCGAGCAGTTTCCGCGGTCGTGGGTTGAAGCAAATAGCCGCCGACGAAGCGGGCAGCAAGTCCTGCGGAACGCAAACATTCCAGAAGAAGTAACGCTGTGTCGCGGCAACTTCCGGAACCCTTCTCGAGCGTCTCTTCGCACGTTTGGATTCCCGGCTCTTCTCTCGTGATGTAGGAGACTCTTTGTGCGACTGCTTGATTAATCGCCACTAGATAGTCAATCACCCGACCAACTGCAGGCGTTTCTGCCTGGAAGCTGTCGAACAAGGAGCTGCTCTCAGGTTTCGCCAGAAATGGCTCGAGTTCCTTCTCTAAGCCGTCAGGATAGCGAAATGGCAGATTCTCGCAGCGATCGTCGATGAAAAAGTCGAACGGATTGAATGGCTCGGTGACGATGGTGGCATCGACAAGGAAACTGAGCGACCGTGTTTGAAGGTTCGCAGGAAAGGCGATCTTCGCAATCTTGTTGTTCCATGGATCGAAATGCCATCGGAGCTGTCCTTCCGGCTCGACCCTCAGGCTGTAGGTTTTTGCCTGCGGGCGAGCATGCAGCGCCGGACAAAGCCGTACCACGTGCGGACCGAGGGTGACGTCTTCCCCGTATTTGTAGGTCGTTTTGTGCTGAATGCGAAATTGCATGGCTATTACGCGATGTCGGTGCTACAGTTGGAATGTGTCATTGTAGTTTAACTTAGACTCAGCAGTTAATCGCCCTAGATAAAGGTATGACCAGCGAAGTTCTTGGAATGTCATTCGACAGTGCGGCATCACCGTCTGTCACTGTGAAGAGCAATCATGACGTAATCGCCAGTGGCTGGGGCTTCGGCTGGTATCCGAACGATGATTCGTCAGGGGTCGTAATTAAGAACCCCAGATCGGCTCGAGAGTCAGTGATGACAAGAGTGTTGCGCGACTGGGACAAGTTCCGTTCCAGCACCTTTGTGTGCCATATCCGAGGGGCGGCGAAACGCGCCTCTCAGC
>CAYTDR010000564.1:0-5625 GCA_964436185.1 uncultured Candidatus Obscuribacterales bacterium
CGAGACGTTCCGGCAAGCCGAAGAGGCGATCAAGCGCGGCCGATTCAGCCAGGCTCATCGGATCGCCGACCCCGTCTGGAAGGAGCTCGTCGCGCTCGTAAAGGAGCAGGTCAGGGCGGAACAGGAAGTCCGAGAGAAGGCCGTGCAGCCCGTCGAGCCGACCGTCAACCTGCAGAAAGAGGAACCGAAGGCCCTTCCGGCTCCTGACACCGGCGAGAACAAGCCGACAGTCGAAGGCAACTGATACGCGCATAGCGTGATGCCGAGGGCATGTTCGTCTGTGACCATCACATGACGAGCATGCCCTCTGGCGATTCTCTCCTTCCGTCTGCGCGGAGCTCCTACTATCGTTTATCGTTTTGACCAAAACGAGCACGGGCGGCACATTGCGTAGAAGGCAGCGCAAATGCCATTCGCACCGCGGGCGATGCCTGTCGTTGAGAGAATGGGTTGCGGGAAGACAAACAACAACGAACTGATTTGCGACAACTTTCTTTATGGCAAAAGATCACTATCGGTAACTGTCTGAAGTCTACTTCAATAACTCTTATTGAATTCTGTTGTATCAGTCTTCGAATACCAGTAGGTTCCTGATGTCACCAGTTTCATTTCCCTTCAGCACTAAACTACACGCCTTAAAACGACAACACAGGACCTAATTCACCCTCACCGGCAAGCCAAACGCTTGCGTGGGTGATTCAGACAATTCGCTCGAGAATGCGCCTGTCGTTTCGTAGTTGGCTCGAAGGGCAACGAACCTATCGCACACCGAGGTGCCACTGTTCGCTTCGAGAAGGCACGCACAGACACCACCTGCGCCTGACTCGACTCGTTTTTCTGAACAATGCTCATCCACCAGCAGGAGAACCTCTCTTGGAAAAGGACGCAATGCTTCAGCAATACCTTCTCCTGGTCGTAGTCGGCATCAGCGCCGGCATTATAGCGACCCTGAGGACGCTTCGGAATCGCTTCGGCTCGACGCCGGACTATCGCAACCTGGAAATCAACCTGTTCACTCAGGATGGTCTCGAGTTCGTCGGACGGAGCGCGCTGGACGGCGCACTCGCCGGTGCCGGTTCCTGGTTCAGCATCATGCTCGCCTTCTCCATCTTTCACGAAGAGTGGAAGACGGAAATGGAGATAACGGACTTCGCCATCGTGGCGGCGACATCAGCGCTGGTCAGCCTGCCCTTGCTTCTTCTGGGACTTGGTTGCCTGGCCCGCACATGCACGCTGCAGAAACGACTCCCCGCTCCTACCAGCGAACCGAAACCCGACGACCCGCCGGCACCTGCGACCGACGCCGCTACCACCGATGGTGCCCCGAAGCAACCCACGGTCAGTCTGAAGAAACGAAATGCCGGCGACACAGCCTCGCCTCCGGATCGCTCGAGCAAACCTCGTCGCGCCCGTAAAACCGGCGTGACCACTCGTACCCGGAAACAAGGCTAAGGGAGAACCAACATGCACGACTTCCTCAACCAACATGTACTCCTGCTCGTCGTCGCCCTGCTCGCCGGGGGTGGTCTGGCGGTAAAGCTGCTCTGGCGCA
Source organism: uncultured Candidatus Obscuribacterales bacterium (assembly GCA_964436185.1). Lineage (GTDB taxonomy): Bacteria > Cyanobacteriota > Vampirovibrionia > Obscuribacterales > Obscuribacteraceae > CAYTDR01. Next base: position 1,553 of record CAYTDR010000564.1, read on the forward strand.
ACACGCCAAGGTCATGCTACTTCACTCCGCTGTCCTACGACACATTCCTCTACGCCTGCCACTGCCTCGCCGCCGGCGGAGGCGCTGCTGCCGGTGCCTGGTTCGTCACGGGGATAAGCGACTTGAATGTCGCCTCGTTCCTGGAAGAAGGGATCCGCATGGTCGCGACAGCGGCCGACCTCAAGCTCAACAGCACAGTCACCCCGTTCAACCTCGCCATAGCCGGTATTGCCGGCGGTGTCTCGTGCCTGACGGTCTTCTTCGGTGGCGTGATCCTGGGGGTGCGCTCCGCGGACTCCGTTGACACGGACGAAGACGAGGAAGACGAGGACGACTGATCGTGGTTCGAGATGCAGGTCGCCTGACTAAGCCCGAGGCACCCCCGAAAATCGACGTCCTCTAAGGGACACTAGCGACACGGAACTGCTCGCCTGAACGAGCGGTTCCGCGTCGACCATAGAGTTTTTTTCCTGAACTCGCTTCACGATACTACATAGTACGATTATCGATCGCACAGCACGATCGATCTGGCGGCTCCCGAGTACCTCATCGCGCATCCGCACAACTCGTCTCAGCCGGATATCGAACGCAGATACTGGCGCATGGAAGCGGCTGCCATCATGCCGTGTCCCACGGCTGTAGCAATTCTTGGATACCCCGGCGTGACGATGTCGCCACCGGCGAAGACTCCTTCAACGCTGGTTTGACAGCGAGCATCGATAGGAACAAAACCGTGCTCGAGATCGAGCTGTCCTTCCAGAAGCTCGGTATTAGGGCTAGTGCCAACCTTAATCAGCAGATAGTCGACGCTGATCTTTTCCATCGTGCTGATCTCAGTGTTCAGAACGTCGATGCAATGCAGCTTTCCGTTCTGCCCATATGCCTTTTTGACCTGGGTGTTTTTGAGAATAGTAATATTGGCTGCCTGTTGAACTTCTTCCACAACATCCAGTCGAGCCTTGAATTCACCGGAGCGATGCACAATCGTGACAGTCTCGCAGATATCGGCAAGCCAGAGAGCGTCCATCAAAGCGTTGTCACCGCCACCTATCACTGCTACGTTCTTTCCCTGCAAACTTTCCTGTTTGCTTTCCGCATCGTAAATAATGTGTTCGCCCATCAGCTTGTCGTCCTCAAAGGACAACGTCTTGACTCGACTGCCCGTTGCAATGAAGAGGGTTTTCGCTCTCAAGCGACCGGCCGATTCGGTGACAACCACCTTCTCTTTCAAGTCGATGCTGGCTACCAACTCGCTGGTTCGATGGCTTACTTGCATACGCTGGCACAAGTGCTCCAGATCATTTTGCATAGCCTTGCCGGTTTCCCAGTAAGCAGCAGCCATGTTCCTGATTGTGTTGTCCAGCCCGCCAAGCTGTCCACCCAGTCGTGGCGCGCCTTCCAGCAAAAGATGATCTACACAGGAATCCAGAAGTTCGAGAGCACAACTTATTCCAGCAGGACCGCCACCAATAATAATGGCATCAATCATCTTCTCTTCCATGCTACTCAGTCCCCCAGTCGATACACATGTATTCTATATCCGTCCCGATTAAAGCCGGCCAAAACAGTGTCACCCGCCACGTTAATATGCGCCAATCCTTTTGACAACGTGGACTCACCAATCGTCCACTCGCTCTCCTTCCTGCCAGAATCTAGGTCCCAAAAGTGTAGGCCGGCAAAGCGATCCACAGCCACCAATCGGTTAAGCGGCTCGATCACAGCCAGCGTATCCGCCCCATTTCCCCAGGCTAACTGACAATCGAACATCTCCTGCTCAATTGTTGTTCCCTTTTCAATATCGACTAAGGCGAAGCCACCTCCGGATAGTAGGTGCCACTCCTCGTCAGGGGTTGCCCCGCAACCAAGATCGTAACCGGCGCATAACAATCGACCGTTATGAAACTCCAACCAGACGGTCTCGAATGGCATCATTGCTTGCCACAAGAGCGGCGCCACAAACGCCGCGCCCTTGTCGGTATTAATTGCCATCAGTCCCACTCGTGGACCAGCAGCGACTGCCAGAAGAGGCTCATCACCCTGCCTGATGGCCATCGCCGTTATTACTCCCCAATCCTCGAAGAAGGCGCGTTGGCCAAGCTCGATTGCCGGCGGTGAACCACCGGCAATCCGGCTATAGGCATCACTTGTGGTATCACCATCATTGTTCTTTGATTGCCGTTCCATGCAGTCTCGTATCAGGGGCTCGACACTGTCCGAAATGAGAAAACCGGTACGACGTTTACCGTCGGTAGAGAATCCCAGTGGAGAACTGGATATGAGATAGGGCCAGGCAAGGAAAGTTCTCTCCACATCACCAGGCGATGACAAGCACAGGTGCGGACGCAGCGACTCTTTCCCCGTCGAGACGACAAGTGCGCCGGCAAATACACGAATTAAGCCGAAATGATTTATTGACCAGAGATTTTGAAATGGATCGGCAATCAAGGCATGCATGTCCAGATCGAATTGAGATTCCAGATCCTGATCCGGATAGAGTGTCTCATCAAAGAGGGCGTGTTTCTCAATTGAGTCGTTCGAAAAGGAGAAGACAGTGACATCACGTCCTAGATTGTTGACCACCCAGAGACCGCCATCATTGACAATCCGTCCTATGCCGGGCCGCTGCGAGTTGACGATGCGCTCTGAAGGAGTGGTAGCATATACGGTGTGCCTGACAATGGTCATTTTGGCCGCGGCATTTGGATCAAGCTCAAAATCTCAGTCAAAACAGTCCCGGGGTCTATAGATGCCATGCAGCGGACGTGATCGGGAATTGTACAACACCACGTCGTCCCGGTCCAATCACGAAAGCTGGTAACCTCATTGTACGAAGAGCTTGACTGTTTCATACGGCACTCTGAGTGACATTCTTTTGCAATCAAGGTGCGCACGTGCGGATAGTGACGCACATAGATGGGACCGTTCCTGAACAAACCCAAAGTGGGGACACCCTGATTAACAGCAACGTGCATCAGTCCGGTGTCGACTCCGACTACCGCCGTACTCGATGAAATCAAGTCGACGGCATCACCGACGGTAGGGGTATCGATCCAGGGCATGCCAAGCTCCAGGAGATCCTTTGTCTCCTTCGACTGATTCGGCTCGCCGATAACCAGGCAAGACAAGCCTTTCCACTCCAGCTGTTTGGCTAGCATCGACCAGTAGTCGGCAAGCCAGCATTTGTAGGTGCCATCACTTCCAGGAAGAAAAATGATCTTGCCGAGAGACTCGCTTCTCCGTACGAAATGCATCGGTTGCAAGCGAGAGAAGTCGGCCGCAATCAAGAAGTGGCGCGAAATAATCTCGAGAATATCGTTGATGCACAGTCCGGGATAATCTCGCTCGAACTCCGCTCCACCCCACCAGTAGTTCTTTTGTAAATCATGGTCGCGAAGATTGATGTATGTGTCGTCTTTGGTCAATGCAGCAGGATCGAAACCCGTCTCAGAGACCACGCCGGCAAGCCCTTCGACTCTCTTCGCAAGCTGCTCCTGCAGGTTAGAGCGGGTGACCAGATATGTCTCACCTCCGGCATCAATCAGGGCCTGCACCACAGGCAGTGACACGACGAGATCCCCCAGCCCCCAAGAGACCGGCGCCATAAAGGTTTTGCCCATCGAATACTTTTGCTGAATCAAGTTCCCGATCCGAATTCTGAAAAAATCAACTGACTAATTTGATATTGAATACCTTAGATTCTCTAAATCTCACTATCTTCCGCGAAGAAGAGACAAGAAGTATAAAGCAAGAAAAGCTCTTGATTGCCCGAGCAGAAATACTCTTGACATGGTAACTAAATATGTCAGGTCCATGATCCTGTTCTGAAATCAGGGAAACAGTTAGCAATAGAGTGTTTGATCGTCAGCAGTCAATTCTGTAGCGTCAACTCATCCCTATAAACACCTCTTCCACCTAGTTCCAACACAGATAAGACCCACGCGCTAATTCCAATCAATCCACTGCTTAAGTGCTTTCCGGCTCATCAACTAACACCGCTCAGTTGGAACCAATGACTGCCGCAACCAACGGAAGGAGCGATCATGGCCTCAGAAAAATCCGATTCTTCCGGGCTG
>CAYTDR010000565.1:0-5625 GCA_964436185.1 uncultured Candidatus Obscuribacterales bacterium
CGCAGACCGACCCTAGTTTGGTGAGCTCTAAAGTCTCTAGCCAGCTCGAGTCGCACAGATCGGTCGGGTCCACCACCGTCTGCTGTGAGCTTCACTTCGTTTACGGACGGACCTGCGGCATAGCTGAGTGCAAGACCTTCTCTACTGTGTGCCACACGAACCGAGACGGGTCTGCCATCTTGTGCCGTCACACCGATGGATGTGCTACGTTCAGGCGTTCTCGATTCAACATCGAATCTATAGTTCGAGCTGGCGAAATCATATCCGACGTCTACTCTCAATGGAACAGTCGTGGCTGGTTGACCGATAAATCTCAACTCGTTCGTAGATTGGTTTCGGAAATAACTAACTCCCAGTCCTTCCAGCAGGTGCGAAACTCGAATCGTTGGAGATTCACCTTGCTGACCCCAGATACTAAATGCGGTGCTTCGGTTATTGTCCCTTGATTCCCAGTTAAACCCTGTTCCTCTCGTTCGAAAGTCATGGCGAACGTCGAAGGTCATGGGGATAACGGTATCAGGCCGCGCCACCAACCGCAGATCATTGGCATTTTGACTTCGCTGATAGCTAAGCGCCAGCCCATCTGTAAGGTGCGAGAACAGAACAGATGAAGGACTGCCGTGCAAGGTACGCAGGTTCAAGGAAGTGTTTCCTCCAAACTCAGTCGATGCAAAGTTTGCCGTCGTCTGGTTTCTGCGTAAATCGTGTCCGAATTGGAATTGTATTGGTATGAGTCCAGACTCTCCCGAGAGTTGTACCTGGTGAGATCCTGGATTTCTCTCATAACTTAGACCAAGACCGTCTCGATTATGATTGAGCAGAAAGGATGAGTTGCCCGGGTTCGTGCCATTTACATTAAAGACAGCGTTCCAATCCGTTCCGCCGGTCTGAAACCTACCGGTTTGTCTCCGAAAGTCAAAACCCATATCGAGCCGCGCGGGTAGCGAGTCAGACTGAAGCCTTAGCTCATCTGCCGATGAGTTGTGGATGTAAGACATTCTCAATCCGTCTTGCCGGTATGATACATCGCCGCTCGGTACGCCATGATTGGTATTGAGGTTAACCGCGGTGCTACCATCAATCGATTGCACACCAAGCCTGCCCGCGTTTCTGTTGGCATCGAAACCGAAATCCATCCGTGCGGGAATCGCCTCAGACTGGGCGGTCACAGTGACGGCATTGGTAGTCGCTGTGCGCGTGTAGTTGGCTTCCAAACCCTCTTGCCTGTGACTAATCACAGCAGTCGGTGCACTACCGCGAACGGTGCCGAGCGTCGCTGCAGTTGTTCGACCTTCGTCCGTCGAGACGACAGCGAGCGTAGCCTTTCTCGATCTTTCGTCGAGTCCGACACTGACCGTCGCCGGTAATGTTTCCGACTCCGCTCTGACCGCTACCTGAGTGTTCCCAGCTGTACGGCTGGCATCAACTTCCAGGCCGTCTTGCCGGTGAGTGATCGCACCAGTGGGTGCGCCACCGTTGACGGTGCCGATAGTGGCTGTCGTCGTTCTACCGTCATTCGCTGAAACTACACCGAGCGTAGCCTTCCGCGATCTTTCGTCGAGTCCTACACTGACGGTCGCCGGTATTGCTTCAGACTCAGCCCTGACCGTAACCTGGGTGTTCCCCGCTGTACGCCGGGCATCAACTTCCAACCCTTCTTGCCTATGACTAATCGCACCAGTAGGTGCACCGTCGGTAGTGCTGACGTCAAATGAGGTTCCCTGTCCGGCCGAATTCGATTCAAAGCCAAATCTCGAGGTTCTGTTCTGAAAGTCTTGAACGAAGTTGACTCGACCGCCAAGGATCGCTCCTGTGAAGTCTAATTCATTGCTAGACCCCGTTCGCAAATAGTTCGCGCCAAAACCTTCTGCAATATGACCAACCCGAATATCGCGGCTGTTGGTGTTCACATCCAAGAAAGTATTTCGATAGTAGTTATTTGTCGATTCGAGGTTGAATGTCCCAGTTCCTCTTCTAATATCGTAGCCAAGGTTATATCTCGCCGCATCTGTTTCAGACGCGAAATTCACCTGGTGAGATGAATCGTCTCGTTCGTACCGGAGACCGAGACCACCTCGATTGTGTGCCAGGTCGATCGACGGAATGCCGCCATTTCGCCCGCTGACATTCAACATTGTGTTCAGGGCTGTGCTTCGGGCTTCAAGATCGTAAGTAGGACGACGGAAGGGATTGTTGCCCGAATTAGGCAAGAACTGGAAAAGACCCTGCAATCCGGGGCTTTGATGTTCCAAGCGGGTGGCGAGTGAGAATGGATTCCCATCGAGCGTCGTTGTGCTCTGTCGCCGGTCGTCCGTCAGTGTGAGCGGGCTTAGCGGCCATGCTTCTTTGAGCAATGAGGTGGCTGCCCGGCGAACGTCGAATTGCCCGAGCATGACTTGATCAAGCAGCCTGCTGCTTGCCTCTTCAAGCCCTGTGGAGCAATCGGGCTGTTGATTATTAGTTTCGAGATTCCGGTTTTCGCCCATTAAAATTGAAGAACGCCTAGTAATCTTGTAATAATGCCCCCGATCTCCTGACAAGTCAATATCCAAAGTGAACCAGGCGAATTGCGCGCCAAATCAGCGTGAGCGAGTCGCCACAGATTAAATCCGGAACGCACACGGATTTTCGAGCTGCCGCTCATTCAAATTCGAACACTTCTTCCAGAACAACGTCCGCGTTAGTCGACCGAATCCATAGAGGAGGGTCTTGAGCGCACGATGTCCTTCAGCGCCCGCAACGGTGCCGTGACCTTCCACGATGGACTTTCGAGAAGCTTTTTCATTTCGCTTTGCCAGAGAGCAAGCTCGTCGACGCGGGTTCGTTTGAGATGGTCCAACTCTGCAAGCGCCGAGGTCAAATATCGCATCGAGTGAAAACTCACTTCCTTGAAGCCGGCGAGGGCGCTTTCCAGCTCGGCGATATGCACTTCAGCGTTTCCCCTGGGAGGTTTGCCATTGCCAATTGCCACGACCTGGTCGGCCGTCAGTCCTTCTTCTACTTGATGATTGACGTTGAGAGCGATCGTCTCAATGGTGCGACGCTGAAACTGCTCCTCCGTTTCGCCGAAATCATCCAGAATATGGCGATACTTGCGACCCAGGCGAAATAGATCTAGTGCAAACAGCATGCCTTTGAGATTTCGATTTGTCTCAGCACCAGGATGCCGCCTGAAGCCCGCAAGAGTCTCGTTAAGGTACCCGAACTTGGAGTTCTCGATGATTCGAAACCAGTAGTCCAGGTCTCCGGAGTGGTAGAAGGCAGTATCGAATCCGGTGCCGGCGAACTCTTTGCGAAAGAGAACCGTGCTGGGCTCGCCCACCCAATTCGTCAGCCTGAGAAGGTTATACAGAATGACTTCTCGTCCTGAGATTATGCGGTTCTGGGGAAAGGTTTGAAACACTTTCAGCTCTTCGCCCGATTGGCCTATCCATCGTTTACCGCAGCTAACCAATGATACTTCCTGGCTTTCGTCCAGGTATTTGACCATACGCTCGAGACAATGGGGCGACAGCAAGTCGTCCTGCGCGAACGGCTTGATGAATTTGCCAGTTGATTGACTAAGACAAATATTGTAATTCTCAAACAGCCCGTGATTAGAATCATTGGCGAAAAATCTGATTCTGGAATCGCGTGCCGCGAACTCTAGAGCAATTTGCTGAGACGAATCGGTCGAAACATCATCACAGATAATCAACTCGTAACTCGTAAAGGTCTGAGCCAAAACGCTCTCAATTGCAGCAGCAAGAAACGTCTGTCCGTTATAGACCGGCAAGCAAATTGAGACTACTGGTGGTGCGACGTTTGCCAATCCAGCGTCACCTCTTCACTGTGCCTGCTATCTCGACCGATTTCTGCACGACCGCACCGTCTTGCGGTTCAACCTGAATTAAGGGTCTCGATTTAATGCGTACCTGCTCCTCGAGCGTGTGGACGAATTTAGGGAAATCACGCCCCGGTCGACCAAAGCCCGCCATTTTCAACATCATCTTGGCTGAACGCAATGAGACCTTGGCGGCTGACAATCTCGGTCGCTTCGTGATTTGGTTATACCAATGACGCATTCTATATCGATATGACCAACGGTATAGTTCGTTATGCAACATGTTCTCATAGGAGAACAGAAGTTCTCGCGCGTCGCCGAAAGCCTTTTTGTCGTCCTTCAGGTAAATACTATACATGTGTCGTTTAGCAAAACGCTGCCCGGCAAGCTCGTACAGCTTCGCCGTCTGCCTGGCAATTTCTGTTCTCTGGAATCTTTCCAACACACGTTGCCTAGCATTACGTCCCAGTCTTCGCCGTTCCTCATCGTCAGTGAGCAGTTGCAGCAATGACGAGGTAATGGCGTCCACATCCTTGGGCGGGATGATGATACCACTCTCTCCATCCACTATATATTCCTGCGTGCCACCGGCAGAGGTGCCGATAACCGCACGACCGCAAGACATTGCCTCCAGGCAAGTGTAAGGCGAATTGTCGTATACGGATGGAACGATGCAGATATCGGCGGAACGATAATAGTTAGGCAACTCGGAAAGAGGAATGCGATTGATAAAGCGAATGTAGCTCTCCAACCCGTAGAATTTGATTGTCTCTTTCAGCTCACTCAGAACAGAACGCTGCCCGGTAGCGTTATTGGTGTCATCGCCGATGACTACGAATTCGACCAGGGGAAACTCTTTTACCACTCGCGGAATGGCGTTGATTAAATAGCGAATTCCCTTGCGTTCTTCCAGACGCCCTACGAACAGGACCTTCAAACGCTCGCCGCGCGCCAGTGCTAACCGACCATCCGGAGAAAACATGTCCGCATCGACAGGGTTCCTGACGATCTCTATATCCTCGAGAGGATAGTTAAGATCGTCGGAAACAAACTTTGCCAGATCATCACTCGGAGATGTGATCACATCGGCCGACACCATCGCCAGACGCTCCAGAAGAGCAACGAACTGATGATCGAAGGAGGGCGTTACGTTATGCAGTCCCTCAGCGATGAACTTCGAGTGCGGTGTATACAGTCGAATTAATAAAGGTACAGCCTTAGTCACTGCCGGCATGAGTCCTTCCGCCAGCAGCTCAGGTGTGTCTACTACGTCGAACGGACGCTCCTGATGCAGTTCCAAAAACTTCTTCCAGAGCGCGGTCGAACTACCCAATACATACTTGCTGTAGGGCATGTAGGCGGAAAGTAGATTGAAACCGTCGGTTATGCCGATACCTTTTACACGGTGAACGAGAATGCCGTCTTGCATAATGCTCTTCGGCTCACCAGTGGCAAGAGAGACGACTTCAACGTCGTGCCCCAGGTCTTTCAAGCCAAGAGAAAGATGCTTCGCAAAGGTGGCAATTCCTCCGAAGCCGGTATCAGGTGGGTATTCCCTCGAAAGTAAGCAAACTCTCATAACCTGCCTTTAATAAGGTTTGAGCTAAAGCTCGCAGGGAGCTCATGACATTCTACCGCCAGTCGACGCGACCTATTTGAAACTATTCTCACACCGCGTCGAGTCTCTGATTTGCATACGTGGGTCAAGACTGTACCAGACTCAAGCACGAGACGCCACGACACCAATATTGAACTTTATTCAAATTACAAATGAATTAGTAATTCATAAAAAAAGATTTTAT
>CAYTDR010000566.1:0-5621 GCA_964436185.1 uncultured Candidatus Obscuribacterales bacterium
ATGTGATTGAAAACTCAGTGAGAGTCGGCAACTTCGTTGAATTGAAGAAGTGCAACATCGGCAACCACACCAACGTATCTCATTTGAGCTACGTCGGTGATACCAGTATCGGTTCTGGTGCCAATATTGGTGCCGGCACAATCACTGCTAACTATGACCATTTGACCAAGACGAAATCCAGAACGACTATCGGCTCAGGAGCCTCGACGGGAAGCAACTCGGTATTAGTCGCGCCTGTGACGCTCGGAGATGAGGCCGTGGTTGGTGCGGGTACAGTCGTCACCAAGGATGTTCCAGCCGGTGCTCTGGCTGTAAGACGAATTAAGCAGGAGAATCTGGAAGGCTGGAGCGAAAAACGAAAGGCTCATAAGCTTTCATCCGCTCATCAGTAATGAAAGCGGCTCAAGCCGACTCTCTTATTGCCTCGCAAGATGCCGCCACCGCGCGACAAAGCGCTCTCAGCGTTTCTGCCGCTCTTACGGCAACGTAAGGGTTTGCGTCCTCCGTTAAACTTTCCAATGCCGTCTGTGGTATCAACGGATCCGACGCGAGAGCATAGCGGACATCTACCGAGTCATCCTCGGCCAACATCAGCAAATCACTTTCAGGAAGATTGTCATTTTGTCCCGCTGCGATGCGTACCTCCGGGTCCGCGTCGCGCGCCAATCTACGTAAAAGATCGACGGGTGTTTGGGGGTTTTCCGCCAACGTTAGCCTAATAGACGAGTTGGTGTGACGCGCCATGAAGGCCATCACTTTTGCTGACATAACTCCTGCTCCGACACTCAAATTATTCATGTTAATATTCCTCCTTATTAACATTAGAAGCCGCCTGCACTCAACCATTGATCCATATCTGGTAAGGCGTGCAAAATGATCAGGAACATCGACTGCTTGCCGACCTTCGCATTGATGGTCGGTTCAAGAGATGCTTCGTGCAGATTCGGACGATAGGTAGTTATATGCATCCCGAAAGAAATTTGGACAGCTTTCTTTCGGCACTTTTCTCCGAGTTGAAAACCCTGCTTCATTTATTGCGGATAGAGAAACAAGCACGCTTTCAACCGGCGGATATCAATATCACTAGAAATAAATTGCTACTACCCGTGGCACTATTGCAACAGAACGATTGACGCGGGTGACAAGTCGCACTATCGCTCAAGCTCCGGAAGCGTATCGGCGTTGATGTCGATGCTGGACAGGTAATTCAGACGGCGCCTTTCGGCTTCAGCGAAAGTGGATGATTCAATAGTGATGAATTTGACTAGATTGAGCGGAACGAGGTGTTTTGAATAATCTCGCTCGTATGGCTTGTCAGAGTCTCCATATGACTCGATTTCTACGTAGTCATGCCCAATTCGCAGGACGCGACCGGTCAGCGTAGTGCCGTCTGCAAAATGAAGCCTTGCCCAAGATCTTCCATCACAGAGTCGTTCCAAACGTAGCTTGAGATTCATCACGGAGATGCTCCTTTTAGAGCCATAAGACATCTATGTTCAATATAACATCGCTTACAGTTGTTCGCACCCGAAATTAAGCACTCGGTCCCGCTAATGGGCTAGCGACGGTGATTCATCCCGAGCTGAGGCTTGATTAATTCGTATCAGCTCTTGATGGAAGGTGACAATAAACCACAACCCCCGGAATCTCCGAGCAAGACGAGGTAATCCAGAGATTGGTTCACTCCCGGCAAGCCAGAGCAGCCGAAAACTTAAAAGAGATACCTCCTTGGGTGCACCATTGCACCGTCATCCTGATTGAACGCAAGAGTCATTTGCCTGGCCAATAGGTTTGCCTGCAGGCTGCCGAAATTCAACGAAGGAATCAATCACCACGGGTACCACCAGCATCACCCATCACTGAACCACCCGAGACCACGTCAAGATAGTTTCTTCCCCCGAGAGTTCCATGATCTTCCTTGTCCCGAACGAATCTGTTCGTCTAGGATTGGCCGGCAGTCTGCCCAAATTCGCGAAGGAATACTCACCACGGGCACTACCAGCATCGGGAAGCAACCAAAGCCGAGGAACGAGAGCTTCGCCTTGGGAGCGCCTCATCTACTCATCCTTATTCTTTACTCATTACTGAGATTTCGATTATGCGACGCTATATTCACAGGCTATCTGACAGCTAGCGACTCAACTCGCATGCGGAAGTTTAAGTAGCTTGAAAGAACACGCAAAAATGGCTGTACATCTAACTTTTGGAAGAGTGTCTATTTTTATCACAGAAGTCAAGCCTTGTTGTTTTGCCACCATTCATTAAACTGAAACCATGCTCAGTGATGGCAAACAACTGTCAAAGATTCGCTATTATTGAGCCTAAGCGAAAGTCGTCTATCAACCATAATTCATAGCGTAACTAGAAATTGAGGATTGGATGCAAGATAGTCTGTCAGCATCATTAAGAAAGAGACTTGAGGAATTGAGAGATCTGGAATCGACTTACTGGGAAGATGAGTTCTACTCTCATGAGGCACTCACAAACCCAGTTTACAGAGAAGCACTCGAACGCTCTTTTAGATTGGATCCGCTGGGTCCGCTGCCTCCTCGGCAATAAAACTGATACCAGAAAGAGCTGAATCGATATCGGCTTTATGCACACAACGGATACAGCATGTAATATAGTGGCGTAGTCACGTCCACGTGTGGTGATCCCATTCTGATGCTGCTAACTCGGAATCATAAAGCCGTATTCACTCTTTACTGCACCGATCAGGCTCGTCATCGTATCTGGTGGCTTATTGTTCTTGGCTCTCGCGGATAAAAACCCGAGTCGCCTGGTGAAAAATCTGCTCGTTCCTCAGAAGGCACGGCTGTTTGAACCTTCAAGAGTCGCGGTAGGCATGGACAAGTCAGGTTGACCGAGGTTTCTTTCTCTCGCCCCTGATTCATGCGAGCCAATTCCGGACTCATTCATCGGTACCATGCTTTCAAGTCGCCCAGCTGGCTTGCGCAGGTAGTTTGCCAACCCGTCGACAAGTGCCAGAGCGGCCTTCTCTTGAGTCTCGTTGAGTAGCAGCTGAGCATACTCATCAGGGTGGATCATAAATCCGACCTCAACGAGTACTGAAAGCATGGACGCAGCTCTCGTCAGCGCTAAATTCTGGTAGCGAGCACCAATGTCAGGAAAGCCGAGCCTTGTAACCAATGCGTCATTCAAGGAGCGGGCCAATGCACTCGACTGCGGGTGATACCAGTAGGCCGATGAACCATGCTCTTTCCATGGATCGCGACCATCAGGAAGGGAATTGTTGTGTACCGACAAAAGGATGTCGGCACCATTGGCTCTGGCCATATCGACTCGCTCGTACAACCCCACTGTCTTATCGGTCACACGAGTCATAATCACGCGAGCGCCCTCGGCCTCGAGTCTGACTTTCAGTTTCATCGCAATCGCCAGATTGACGCTTGCCTCGGTCACTCCGGAGCAACCGATGGCACCAGGTTCGGCACCACCATGACCTGGGTCGACACATACCGTCAATCCTGCAAGCCGACCTTTCGATGTCACCAAAGATGGTGGATTCTTGATATGCAAAACCAGATTCGTGCCGGAGTAAGTTCCATGGAATCCCCATTGTCTATCGCCGCTTATCTTCACCTGGACTTGATATACATCGTCATCCAACTGCTTCCAGGTGACGCCGTCGACCAAACCTCCGTTGCCTGCGATCTGACCTGACTTCTTTTCGCCGGCATCACTATCATCCACGCCCTCTTCGAATGCCGGTCGATACTTTTGCGACGCCCAATCGGTATCAGCGATGGCGCCATAGACATTGAGCACGAGAGTGTTGGGATTCATCTGTTGTTCGATTTGAAACGGAAGCCGCTGATCGAGCGGCACAACAACGGCGTCGCCGTACTGATCTCGGGCGACATTGATCGTTCGCACAGTGGAACGCGCTGGTGGAGCCGATATCTGAGGCGTGCCTTGTTCATAAGCGATGTCTCCTGCTTCGACCCAAACATGTTTCGAGCGAGCATATAAACAACGGAGGTTCTTCCCCTGCCAGCCATCAACGGTCAACCTGACACCCTTGGGAAGTTGCGTCAGCCGCGCTTTACCAGGCTGAGCTCGCATGACGGTATCATCATGAACTGTCTGAGCCATGTACGGCTGCGTGATCACTGAAACTGTTCCTGGGCTGACTAAAGTCATGCTCTTTCCATTTTTTGTCAGGTGAAACTTGATGGGAGCATGATTCATCTGATCGACAGGTTGCACTTTATAGAAGCCTACGTATAGGTCCCCAGCGTTGGCAGGCAGCGCCTGAAACACTTTGCCATAGGCAGCAGCGAGCCCGTCGTTTACCTGCGCAGTCGGGCTGGAAGTGCCGGGAGCTGCCGCCGGCTTAGCGCCCTTTTTTCCTGAATGCTTTGCTTGAGCCTTAGCCCGTTGAACTTCCGAAGCCGGACTGAGCACTACAGTTTTATTACCAAACACAACTTTTACGGTACCGCCGGGAGTGGCACGAGCCTTTAAAATTATCAGATCACCCGGAGCAACACCCTGATCTTCCTTAGGCTCGATCTGACCGATCTCCAGTTTGTCGGGACTGCGAGAGCTCTCTGTTGGGATTGGCCGCAAAATCTGAATCTGTTCTTGCGCGGAACCATCATCCGTGGCGATCGTGACATCGTTGATACCACGTTTGAGCTTGAACACATGTGCAAAAAATCCTTGCTTGTTCACCCGAACCGGCGCGCCGTTCGCTGTCAGTTTTGCCCCTGGCTGGCAAGCGCCGAGAATGTACGTACCCGGTGCCCCAATTTTAGCCCCGCTCCTCGGATGCACAACCAAAAGTTTCGCTCTCTCGCTGTCTGGAGCCTGAGCGATAAGAGTTGGTTCGATTCGCTCTGTGGACGCCCGCTCAGCCTGGGCGGGGGCGAATCCTTGCATGGCAGCGATAAGCCAGCAAGGGAGTAATATTGCGCAACTTTTCGAAGCACTGCGCAGGTCAAAAGACGAAGCGTTTCCCGTCATGATTCGCAGCATAGGTTTAAAATTATAGTCATTGGCAACATGAAGTGAATGTAGACTCGAATTCGAGGATAGCAATTTTGAACTACAAGGGTTCATTGTACCCGCATCGCTAATCAGCGATACAAATGATGAATCGGAAAAGGTCCATACGAAAGTCCAAAGTTATGCGTTATCCCCACTAGCCTGACACGCGCAAGCAAGCGCAGCACAAGAACAATCCTCATTGCGCGATAACATATTACGCATCCGAATATATCAGGAGCCATTCGTGGACCTTGCCCCTGGATCAATTGCCTTCTCCCGATTCGAGGTACTCGAAAAAATCGGCTGCGGTGGCATGGCTAAGGTATATAAAGTCAATCACGTGCACTTGAAACGCGTGGCAGTGCTCAAAGTGGTGAGTGACACCAGCACGAGGTCATTGGTTCGTTTTCAAAATGAGGCTCGAGCTCTAAGCCGATTGAAACATCAGAATATTGTCGAGATCTTTGATTTCGGCGTCTCAACTGAAGGAGAAGCTTACATTGCTGCTGAATATGTGGATGGAAAAACACTCGACGAGATTGTTGCGGATTCCGGGCGTTTGTCAATCTCAATGGTGCTGGAGATAGCAACCCAGCTCTGTAATGCTC
>CAYTDR010000567.1:0-5621 GCA_964436185.1 uncultured Candidatus Obscuribacterales bacterium
GGGCAACCCATTATCAGATCACCTTGAGTGATCTCGGTCTCTTGGGAAACTTCTGCATACCAGAGATTAGTCATCGTCTCGGGAGCGATATCCCTCTTCAAGGATGATTTTTGGCTGCAGGCGGCGCATAGCCTTTGGATCAATTGAAATTTCTTTAGAGAACATAACGCTGCGAGTATGCGTGACCACCAAGTCTCGCTCATGCGTTTCATAGAAAACTTGCTCCTCGCGCAAGTCGCCCTCCGTGATACCAATTATGGAGTCTTCAAATCCGGGGAAGGCAATGACCTGACCCGCGATCGTAGTGTAGCTACCAGCCGTCTCAGCACGTTGTTTTCGTAGGTGCTGCTGGGCTTTTTCTCTATGGCGTTCAGTGACAAAAACATTGTCAGTCGTAAGTAGTTCGTTATCGACAGAAAAAGGCTGAACAGAATTCTCAACAGATTCCGCGGAGCCGTCACTTGCAGTTTGGTAGCGTCTTTGAAGTGTTTGAACCATGCCTACTTCCTCCGCCAGACTTCTTTCTGGGCCTTTTCTGTTGTAAGGTCAGCAAATCCTTTTACGATTGATTCATGCGCAATATCAAACCATGAATTCATATCACCAAGTTTCTGAAACTTTCCAATTCCTCGTGCTGTTAAATTCAGCTGCAGTAGTTTCTTTTGATTATCGTCAGATTTTACGGCCGTCCGAAGTTGTACGTAAAGGCGTCCGCTGTCGTTTGGCAATGCAAACGTCGTTGTCCAATTAAGACCTTCAACATCTGGTAAGAATTGTTGGTGACAAACTTGCTCATTGAATGCGACGACTAGTTGGCTCAGGTCGGAAGCTGATTCCCAGCAGTCACCCTGCGGTATGTGATTTACATATGTCAGTTCAAACTGAGTTGGCTCGATTTCGCCAAGATCATGTTTCGCGAGAAACGCTGAGAACATGCGGACCTGAGCATTGAATTCAGAGATAACACTTTTGTACTTCGGATACCTTGTATCTTCGTCCTTTTTTCTCCAGTTATGCAAAAAACGATCTCTCTGCACTTGAATCAGTTCATTGCTCTCTTGATTTACGAACCAAATTCTAGGGATTGGCGGTACGTCAACGAGTTGCAAATCAACTTCGTCTCGCCCCGCTGGACCCTCAAATACGGGCACCAGGGGAGGGCGTTCAGCGCACCCCGAGTAGCGGTCTTTGACTTTTTCCCAATACATTCCAAGGTGAGGAGCAAGAAGTCGATCAAGGGATTTGAACGTAATTCCGCAGACCACCTCAATCACGGGTGGCCTCTCATAATCGGGAAGGGACGCTTTCTCCAATTCCTTTGCTGACTCTGCCATTTTTCTGCACGTTTCTTCCGGTGGATCCTAGTAATCTTGTTTGCTATTCTAGCGGAATTAGTGATGCTGGTGGACTGGCGAAACGCCGCTTGGCAACGCCGTCCTTTTCTTATAGCACTGCTAACTCAATCTTTTCTTCTTTATCCACATTTTCAAAAAACATCCGTTCACCTTTCGAAAGGCGGGCCTCAACGAGCTGATAAAGTTTCAGCGCCTGCCTGAGTACGGCAGTTTTGCTTAGGTCCTTCTTGATCGCGAGTTCTTCCAGAACAGCCATTTCCTGCTCTGCCAGATTGAGCGTCATAGTCTTCTTATCTGCCATCCAGTTGGACCTCCAGACCTTCAGTATACAAGGGATGGCTAAATTTTGGCTAAGTTTAATAGGTGTTCTTAAGGATTGACGAGTGCATATGCTTGAGCCTATGAAAAAGGGCAGGAACTTTGTTCCTGCCCTTGGTTGAGCACCTAGCTTTTCACAGCGAACAGGCGACTCTTCTTGCCTGGATTGTCGCAGGCTCATTCGACGGCTCAGAAGGCTTGCGACCGCACAGATGAAAATTCGTTGATCACAGGCTTTGTGATCTCCACTTTTATACCATTCACGTCTTTGTTGTATGTGGAGAGCGACAATCGCCCGCGTACCACATCTTAGCGCCCCTTGGTGATTGTCTTAAGAACGCGCTCGCCAAGCCCGCTGGCGGCAGCATCGAGCCAGAGTGTTTTGTTTTCGTAGGTAATTCGACGACTTTGTTTCCGGTATCGTCAAATGAGATGGCATGTGGGTTTTGTCCAACATAACCTACGATTTGAATGGTATTGTTCATTGTTCAGCAGCAAATCTTTGTGAGCGCATTCGTAGAGTGCGAATATAAACATCGATCAGCTATGGAGAACGCGTGATGGGAGCATCTTTGGTTTCGCCAGGCGAGCTAAAAAAGCTCATCGACAGCGGCAGCGCGCAACGATAGCGGCGACAACACACCCACAACTAATCTCACGCAAGAATTCTGACAGCAAGCGAAGGCTTAAGATCGACTGAATGAATTTTAGCACCACATCTGGGTTTCATAGGCGCATAGGTACCAACTCTCAGTTTAAACGCTGACCGATGACTTCGGATAACTTCATTTTGCAACGAACGAAGAAGTGCTCTACATTAGCGAGTCGCCGAAGGAAGGACAACAGCTAGCCGCGGATACTCATCTTCTCGCGTATCGGACAGTCTTGGTCACAATTGCTCGCTTAAATAGATATGTGTGGATGCAGGGAGGTCGCACCGTGTCTCAAATGTCGTCTCAAGAAATCACCGAATTAAAATCTGATCACAAGCGCCAAAGGCACCAATCTCGAAAAATCGCGCTTGGTCTAGCACTGACACTCGTTCTGCAATTTTTGTCTGTCAATGCCTCATACGCCAGATACTCAGCGAATGATCAAGCGGAAGCGCTGTTCAATAAAGGTTGCCTGCTCATGAAGGATAGCAAGTACAGCGAGGCTGTTCAATGGTATCGAAAAGCCACCGCTCTTGATGTGACATTCGTCGCTGCCAATATAAACATGACACTCAGTTTCAACCAGCTCAACGACTATGGCTCGGCCATCACAGCTGCATCGCAGGCTCTGCGATACAATCAAACGTCCTCCTACGCACTTTACCACCGCGGATGCGCTTACATGCAACTCGGAAATTTTGCCAGCGCAGCTCAAGACTTCACTCGCGCAATTGCGACTGAACCAAACAATCCCGGTTATTACCTTCAACGTGCAAGATGTTTTGAAAGCATGGGACAAAAACAGAAAGCGGGGTCGCCTTGTGGCCGGCATTGATTCACGTAGTGATGACAATCTGGTGCGTCGCAACCCTAGTACAAAAATCTGTCGCAAAGGCAGACAAGAGCCCTCACTGCCAGCATGACTTTATTTTAGTTCAGGGGCAATGGTAGTTTTGAATTGCCGCATTATTTTGGCGCGCAATTTAAAGCCTTCTGGTTGAATCGCCCACTCGCTTGCGAAAGGTCTGGTCATCAAAAAAATCACGCCAATATTAATGCCCAGCGTTATTGCCACCAATGCCACCAGGACTGAGTGAAGAAGAGAGCTGCCCTGGCCGGCATAGAGATAGGCACACGCTAATACTACAACTGCGCAAGTCAAAATCAATGGCAGCATGCGATGTGTCCAGGTGCTTTGACTGGCAACAACTCTTACTCCGCGGTTTTGTCCCACGTCAGTGATGGCGCCAATGATGGCTCCTTGAAGTGTCGTTTCACCGTTACTCGCGGGGTGAAATTTGACGATAGTATCACTCAGGTCTGTAAAGGCTCTGGTCACTTCCTCGCTAACTTCGCCACGTGTCATGGCCGGCCAGTCGTCGGCAATCACCTTGTCGCAATATTCAATGCAGCGGTCTTGCAAAACCGACGCAGTTGCTGGCGGCAACCCGCGCGCCAGGCGAAATACTTCATTGACGCTAGTTGCTTCGCTGTTTACAGATTGTTCCAGTGATCGGTATTGTTCATCAGCGCTTGAAACCAGCAGTCCCAATAAAATTGAGACCAGGGTGCCGAGAATGGTGAGCATAGCGACAATCAATTCACCGTTTTTATCCAAATTTATTTTGATTGTTTTGGTGGAAACATATAAACCGGCCAGTGAAATAATGACGAAAGCTATAGCCCAATAAATCAATGGTGATAGAGACATGGCTTACTCCTAGTCTGTCGCTCTGCCCACAGCCTCAACCACCTTCTTCTGCTGTCCTGAACTCAGTTGCGAAGGACCAAGATTGACTGTCAAATTGTTGATCTTGCCATTAACAGCAAACGGTACTTGGATAGTCATTGCTATTTACTCCAGCATAGAGCAATGAGCATCATCTTCATCTTCAAGTCCTCCACAGTCGCTGTCAATGGGTTTCCTGGGATTCCTTAAGGCTACGATTATAGATGGAAACCGCAAAATGTGTGCAGTTTGCTTGAAAGCTGAGCACGACTTACGGCAGCACTGAAGCATCATACCTTCAAGTGGATAAAAATTAATCGTCTATCGCAAGAAAACGGTCATCACACTAAACGCAACGCTGCTCGAGTCTATCCTGGTTCTCGTGTAGTCTATAGCGACCTCACCACCAGTGGCATAGACTTTTTCTCGACCGAATACATTACCGAAGCTTGAAAATGCCATCACGAACTGTGGTATCGCCTAGAATGCCTTTAACCGCGGTTGCAGACTGTCCTAGATAGTCGATGAGTGCCCAACTGCTCTTACATCCTCGGTAATCAGTCGACACTCACACCAATGGAACGGGAACTCTACCAAAATCATGAATCATGAATCGTGACTTGGAACGAACAGCCGATGTACTACTGGTGAATCTCAGAAATCCGTAGCCGGAAGTGTCGTCATGGTGTTTAGTCGCAAACGTTCATGGTGGTGGAAGATCTATGACTTCAGCATCCAACTTGCGGGTGCGTTGGGCGTAGTGAAGAACCACAGCGCTAGGAAGTGCCATGGAGAGAGAGCAGTTAACACACCACCACTGGTGGTGACAGACCCAAAAATTTGTGCAACGACTTCTCTCGTTCCGAAGACAAGCCAACCTTGCGAATCGGCAACGGCTTTTAACCACTGATTCAAGGTGTACGGCTATGTCTTCCGGTTTCTGCTATGATCTTGTCATCTGTTGAGGAAAATCAGACATGCCGAGTTCAAAGAAACAACAGAGAATGTCCGTGGAAGAATATCTGCAGCTCGAGGAATCGTCCCTCGAACGACACGAATATGTTGACGGCCGAATTTTTGGAATGGCCGGTGCCACTGCCGCACACAACTGGATTTCGTTGAATATTGCAGCGAACCTGAAGGCAAAGTTTAAGGGTAGTGGCTGCAGAGTATACATTAACGATATGAAGGTAAGTATTGAGGCGACTAATAGCTTCTACTATCCGGACGTAATCATTGACTGCGGTGCCGTCGACAAGACTAACGTTTTCACTAGCACTCCATCAATTATTTTTGAAGTGTTATCACGTTCTACTGCATCAACAGATAGAAGAGAAAAATTACTTTCGTACCAACAGATACCGGCTCTGGATGCGTACATTATCGTTCATCAATCAAGGAAATGCGTCGAGGTCTACAGAAGAGAAGCTAATGGTGATTGGTTGATAGAAGAGTTCGGTCAGGGAGAAGAACTTGAACTTAAGTGCTGTCATCTCGAAGCGGTTCGACTTTCTCTGGAAGAAATCTATGAGGATACAGGTATGGACAGCTCGCCTGACCTTCAGG
>CAYTDR010000568.1:0-5619 GCA_964436185.1 uncultured Candidatus Obscuribacterales bacterium
GGTCGAGAGTGGTACCGCATTCGGGGATACCGCCAATTCCGCAGGTTACCTCCAGGCTGCCCTTGCGCCCCTCCAGCGGCATGGTCGCTAGTATTTTGAGAATTTTCTTGGTGAGGACAACCGCCCTTCTCGCATCAGTGTTCGGCAAAAACAGAGCGTAGTCGGTCAGTTTAAAATGACCGAACACATCTAGCGGCCGCTTGATCAAATCGATTCGGCGCGCGATCTGAGTGGTAAGCTTGTCGTCCAACCACCTTGTTTTCAAAGCCGGATCGTCTACCTTGATGTCGAAAACGATAAGAGACATCGGTGTCTTCGCAGTCTTGAAATGCTCATACTCTCTGGCAATGGAAAGGAGAAGCGCCTCGAACTTAAGGAGCCCCGTTTTTGCATTGCGCAGGTGGGTCGCATGATTGTCAGAGCCGGCCTTCGGAATCTTCTTAGAAACCTTGAGCGCAATCGGTCTCTCAGTAACCACCGGTTTCGCTTCCACCAGTTTCTGATTGACGAGGAACGAAAGAGCCGGCGCCCATTGAGGAGGATCGAGCTCGAGGTCTCGAACAATGTCAGTGAGCGTACATTTGCGATTGAGATGATTGAGTATTTTTTGTGCGATCTCGTCCATTCCCTTGCTTTTGGAAGGGTCGAGCTTGCCTGTCTTAAATATAAATGACTCGTATTTGATACCAGATTCAGACAAGTATCTTTTTAACTCCAGCAGGCGGAAAGCAGAATTAATCAGCAGATCGAGGTTCTTCGAGATCGTCATCTCCTTTGGTTTGGCATCTTGAACATGAGTGACATGTCCTGTTTGCCAACTGACAATCTCTTCAATCGCCGCGTCACCACGAGTGTGCGCGACCGTGGCGTGGACAGGAACACCATAATCGAAGAAGACTGTGCCGACTTCGAAATGAGCCGTGATTATTACTTTACCAGTGTAGCGCTGCTGCTCGAGCGACTTGAGCACCACATGTATAACCTGCGCTGCTGCTTTGGGTGGACGAGTGTCTGTTAGTGAGACTTTCTGATCCAAGATCTCAGCAAATACTGGTGTGGCAAGATGTCCCACCCTGACTAGGTTGGCTCCTTCCGTGTCAAAGGAAAACTCCTGCGTGTCGGACTGCTGTTCTGCCATATCGCAGCAAAGGAGAACCAGCTCGGCGTCACATGTTTTTTGTTTCCAGATCTCATTGTTGCCATGATCCCGATCATCGACGATCCGCCAGGTCGGTTCATCGGTATCATAATCCCGCCTGCCCGCGTCTCGCGAAGCCGGATAACATGCAGAAAGACTAAATGTCTTGCGAGACTTCTTCCCTTTCCAGGCCCAAACGAACTCGATTGATGGAAATTTCCTGCTCAGACCAAAGATCACAGTCAGGTCATCGATAGTCGGCGCTCCCCCGTTGTGGGCGAACTCGAGCCTGGAGGTTCTTTCTGCATCGATGCTCTTCTTGCTTTCAGCCATAGATTACCCTGGACGCCCTCTCCATGGTTGAACGGGGAACGACTTCTCGCGAGCCTGCATTTGTGCTGTTTTGGCTGCGAGATATAAATGGTCGAGCGTAAAACCATTGTCAGGCAATCCGGCAATCCCAAAGGAAAACTTCAGAGTGCTCTTGTGCAACCCCTTTGCCAGAGCGCATGCATTCAAGGTTTTCAAAGCCTTAGTGGCTATCACCACGGCTTCTGCCGGTCTTCTTCCGGGAAGCAGAATGGCGTAGTCTCGTCCGGCAAAATGACCGATGATATCAGGAGGCTGGGTAACCAGTCCCAGTCGTAAAAATGCAGTGTTCTCCGCATCGACCGGCAGTTTCTCGAACTGCGGACCGGACATATCGAAGAGAACCAGGGAGAACGGAATGAGATACGACTCCCAGCGATAATACTCCCGTTCGAGAAACTCGAGCATCACTGAATAACTATACATCCCTGTCTTCGGGTCAAGAAGCTGACTTTCAAGAGATTCAACGCCCTTGGCTTCCGCTCCCAAAAACTCAAGTATGTCTTTCGTCTCCAATCGCCCTCAGCCGAACCAAAACTGCCTCTAAGATATAATTTACACCATAGAGCTATAGGCCGGAACTGATTAGAAGTGACAACGTTCAGCCGCGTAGGCAGGTCGATGATTTTCCCGGTTAGCTTCGCAGGTTGAAACGCTGCGGGGCTGTCAAATCAAATCGGCTCTTGAATCAGATTTCCGAAGCATCGGAATCATCCAGGCTGTTTGGTAGCGTCACAAAAGTCATCAACCTGTCTACCGCTTTGAAGATTTAGGCAGCTGTCCGTCGTCAGTTAGCCCAAATATTTCTAAACCGCTGTCAGCAAGTTGCCTTAGCTTCGCCTCTCACGGTGAGACGCCACCCGAGCGGCTCCCCGCGCCGGTCGCGAACCGGTCTTTCATGATCTATTTCTCGATCGATGCCTCTACCCGGAAGTCGCCTCGTCTCAACTGCTTCACACCCAACTCGAAAATATTGTTTGCGCCACCTGATGTAGTGACACTGAGGATGTCTCCCTTTGAAATCTTCAACAGCTCGGGCGTGTGATTGATGACACGCACGTGCACCGGCTTATTGGTACCGGTCACCTTCACAATCAGCCTGCTCACTGAGTTCTTCCTCTCCTCAGGCACGATCTCAGCTTTCACGTAATCGAACTTCGATGCGTTGCTTTGACCGCCGCCATCAATGTTGACAGTGACTTCATGAGTTCCAGGACTGAGCTTGGCCGGTAAAACAGCTTGAAGTTGAACCGGAGATGCAGAGATCACTGTCGCCACCTCAGTGCCGTCAATCATCACTTTTTCTTTGCTCGCCACTCCCAGGAAATCATGACCCTCAATCTCCAAAATCCGGTTGGTTGCCACTACTTTCGATACTGCATCAATACGTGGCTGACCAGGCAGAGAATCGGTCAGTGGATGCAAAATCTCCACGGCGTGCGGATGCAACTCCGGTCGAGATGCCAGGGAAATCTGAAGTGAGCGGCCCGGAGTGGCGTCATCCGGAACCATGAACATGGCCTGTCCTGACGGGTTAGTGCTTAAAGTGGCACCATTGAAACTAAGCTCCACCGAATGCTCCGGCTCCCCACTGCGCGAAAGAACAGCGACCGTGAGAAACTGCCCCGCGATAGCTCGGCTGGGCACATGCAGGGAAGCTTCCAGGCTCGGCTTCCTGCTGTCCTGATAGGTAGCCGGACTCTCCCAACTACGACTACTTACTTTGGCCGGTGTCAGGGAAACTTTGGACAGCGCCGATGAATCGACAGGAGTGGTTATGGGTGGAAACTGCATCGTCGGCTTGGTTTGCTTGACTGTGGCAGGAAGTGAAGCGATAAGCGAACTGCCGGCCTTGGCCGGCGCAGCCGGAGCAGAGACAGGGACTCTGTTGCTCTGATTCCGCCAGTCGTCGGTGTTGACGAATGGAGCTTTCTCTGACGGTGGCGGTCCGCTGATAGCGACAACCTTCTCTTTGCCTTTGCTTCGATCCTTCTTCTTCTCTTTCTTCGTTTTTGAGGTATCTTCCTCCGCTGGTTTAGTGTACCCACGCAGTTGGAGCTTGGGCTCGTTGCCATCACTCCTGGTGCCAGTGGGAGCAGCTGCAAATTTGGTGCGCATCGAAATGAGAGGATTGTCAGGCTGCTCGCTTTCGTCTGACGATAAGTCGGGACCCTGAACATCCGGTTGCTCGGATGCCATGAATTCACGCACCTCAGCGTCGCTCTCCTGTTTGGTCTTCTCCGCCTTATAGCCAACATCTCTCAGGAGGGGCGAGTCGTCACCACCCGTACCTATTTGTGCGTCGGGAGATCCTGTCGTCCAACCAGTAGCCTCTCTGAGCTTCGGCGCTTTCTCCTCCGCTGATTTCTTCGTGCTGTCCTGGGCGGCAGGAGCAGTTTGCTCTTTGTCTTGCTTCGTATTGTCGACTTGAGCCTTCTTTTCCAGTCCTTGTCTTCTGGTCTCTTCTCTTGCTTTCTTCTCTTGCTCCCGGCGCTGACGCTCCGTTTCCTGAGCCTTGAGCTCATCTGCCTTTCGCTGCGCAACTTCTTCTTTAGCTCGTCGCTGCTTCTCCTGCCGCTGGGTTTCTTCCTCTTGGGCTTTGCGCTCCCGTTCGCGACGACGAGTCTCTGCTTCTTGCGCCTTTTTTTCGTTCTCCAGACGCCGCTCTTCGTCTACTTTGGCCTTTTCCTGCTTCTCTTGCCTATCGTCATCATCGTCGTCGTCGTCATCGGATTTCACTGTCTTAGTTTTATCTTTGCCAGAGTCTTCCTTGGAGAGTTTCTCCTGTTCGCTCGAAGCAGATTTCTCTTTTTTGTTCGCCTCGGCTTTTGTCTTGCCCCCGCCTGTGGTGACATTCTTATCGGCTGTTTTGGCTCTGTCCTTCTGCTGTTTTGCCAGTTCTTTCGCTTTTTCTTTTGCCTGCTTCTCTTTTTCCTTTTCCTTGTCCCGAGCTTCTTCGGCTAACTGCTTTTCACGCTTGCGAGCCTCTTCCGCGGACTTCTTTTCTCTTTCTGACGCTTTCTTTGTCTCGTCTTCTTTCTCGTCTTCGTCCTCAGCGGCGGACTTTTCTTGTTCTTTCTTTTGTCGCTCGCGCTCTTTGGCCTGTTCCTTCGCCTGCTTTTCCTTTTCTTTTTCCTGATCTCGAGCCTCTTCAGCTAATCGTTTCTCGCGCTTGCGAGCCTCTTCCTCAGCCTTCTTTGCCTTTTCGGAACCTTTCTTTTCCTTCTTATCGTATTCTTTGGATGCTTCCTCTGCGGTCTTCTTCTGCCGCTCTCGCTCCTTTGCCTCTTCCTTTGTCGGATTTTCCTTGTCTGTCGACTGCTTTAAAGCGGCTTGCGGAACGTTCTTCTCTTTATCTGAACCTTTCGCTACAGGCGTGCTTGTCTCCTGCTTTTCGGTGCCGGAGTTGACAGTGCCTGCGGCTTTGGTCTCCGAGTCGCTTCTAGATGCCGCACTGGCAATCAAGCTGGTTCCGGAATTGTCATCGCTTTCGTCTCCGGCAAGAAGTCCTCTCCTGGCAGCCGAGGAAGTTGAGGAGGATTCAGAAGTTTGCGAAAAGTGCCTCGACGCCAGAGGACTGTCGAGTCCCATATGGTTGGAGTTGCGATATCTCCGTTCCCGTTCAGTCAGTACTGTCCCCAGTACTACGGATTTTTTTTTTACTCCATCGCTCCCATCCTGGCTCGATTTGTCGCTGGCATCTTTATCAGAGTCGTCATCGTCATCGTCGTCGTCTGCCTTCTCTGCTTTCGCCGCCGAAGCGCCGCAGCAAGCCGCATCCACGCTTACATGGGCAAGCTTGCCAATCCAGTACTCGACGTCGGCATGACTTTGCGAATCGAATCCGCTCTTTATCGGGGAGTGTCCGGTTACCACGACAATGAACTCGCCTACGTCACTTCCATTCTTCAACTTCTTGGATTTATGGTCACCGGCAATGGTGACACTCAAAAGTCCGTCTACCCTTTTACCCCAGACTGCGGCCACAGAGCCTGAAAAATCGTCCGAAAGAAGAACTTCGCCGGAGATCCAGGCTTCCGTGGTCATCGATCGTTTGGCGCTCTTCGATTGCTCAGGCTTGAGCACTCTATTGACGCTCGCAGAATGCTTCT
>CAYTDR010000569.1:0-877 GCA_964436185.1 uncultured Candidatus Obscuribacterales bacterium
TTTCGATGTGAATCCTTCGAATATAACGATGCTTTGTGCCACTCGAGGCAGCGGTCTGGCTGTTTAGATGGAAGCGTTAACATGAACTCAGATGTCTGCTGGAGTTGCGACTCAAGGAGTGTTTAGACGGCTTTAGGGGAATATATCGTTCGAGGTGCCGCGTTCGATTTACCGGAACACTAGATCGAGCGCTTTCAAGGACAGGATGACCACTAACAAGACTCGATGTCCGCGCTGTGACGGAATGCTCGAAACTCAAGCATCCAATTCGCTTACGCAGTGGATTTTCAGGTGTCGGTGCGACTTGATGGCTGCAGAGGTGGAAGAGTCGCCAACTCAGTCAGCTCTCTGCACCAAGTGTGGAAAACGAATAGCTGACGGGCGCGTGGGCAGTTTCACTCAATGGGTTTTTCGATCCGATTCGTGCTCCTGCGAACGGGCCTCGCTTCATCCGCCGTTAGGGATCAGTTCGATGCCTCCTGGACGCTCTGGCTCAAGCCGCGAAGCGACAGGCGGGACTTCCTTTAGCTTCGAGCGTCAGGCGACCTCGGGCTCATTGGGTCTCGATGTAGAGCCTGAATTTCCCGTTGTCGAGGCTCTCATAGAGTTTTCACCCGGCTCTTTTCCCAGCGAGCGCTATCGTCCTCTGTCCAGGCTTGGAGAGGGCGCTTCAGGCGAGGTGTTCTTGTGTCATGACGTACTGTTGACCAAGCGTGTAGCCGTAAAGATCTTGCACGAGCTTACTAAAGACCAAATGATGTCGTTTCAGAACGAAGCGCGTTCTACCAGCACCATTCGACATCCGGCAATCATCACGATTCTAGATTTCGGTGCCACCGAATCTGGTATTCCGTACATGGTAATGGAGTTTTTTCCC
>CAYTDR010000569.1:887-4564 GCA_964436185.1 uncultured Candidatus Obscuribacterales bacterium
GGCACCAGCTTGGATAAGTTATTGACGGAAAACGGACCTCTGCCCTGGCCGGCGGTTGTTGAGCTGGCTGTGGTACTTTGTCAGGCTATCGGTTCCGCTCACGATAAGGGAATCTTTCATAGAGACTTGAAACCATCGAATGTTCTGGTGTCGAGCGATTTTCCGCGAGGATCGGATATTCGATTAATTGATTTTGGCATCGCCAAGTATACGCAAAATCAGCATGCCACGGCACAAGGAGCCACTCTGGTCGGCACACCATTTTATATGAGTCCCGACCAAATATGCGGACTGACTTTTGATGCTCGTTCCGAAGTCTATTGTCTTGGTTGCGTCCTTTTCGAGCTGTTGACAGGGCGTCGGCCTTTCGAAGGGGAGTCAATCTTCGAGACACTGGCGATGCATGCGCAGCAAGTGCCTGACAGGGTTTCTACTATTGTCGATGTGCCGGAAGAATTGGATCTCTTGGTCGCGCGATGCTTGGAGAAAGATCCGGATCGTCGCTTCCAATCTATGAATGAAGTGATCAAACGACTGAATGCGGTTGAGGCAAAATCGGGCCCCCAGGTTGCTGATTCACAATCGTCGTTGGTTGCAGCTCCTCGAGCGAATGCGAAAATGGTCATGTTCGCGCTTGTCTCGCTCATTTTTGTAGCAGGAGTGGTTCTCTGGTGGTACTACGCGGGGAGCCATCAACAGGAGCGAAAAGTCGATTATCAGGCCGATGCTCAGTCTGCTATGAGGCATGGTGATCTACAGAAGGCGAAAAGTCTATATACGCTTGCTGCAACTGATGCTGAAAAGCAAGGCAACTTGCATGAGCAAATCGTAGCTCTCATTGGTTTAAGCAATGTGCAAGTTAAGACTGGCAGCACTGCCGACGCAGAAAGCAGTGTCATGCATGCGTTCAAAACCCTTGATGAAGCGAAGGGCCTCCCAAAATCAGACCAAATCTCCCTGCAACGGCCTTTGGTCGATCGGCTTCTGGAACTGGCGAATCTTAAACGAGACTCGAGACACTATGTGGACGCAGAGCGACTCTATGAAGTTGCTTTGTCACGCAATAAAGAAGATGTAGAAGATTACACTCAACGTCCGCGGCTTCTTAAAGATTATGGTGTGCTGCTCAAAAAACTGGGGCGGGCTAGTGACGCGGACAATATACGGAAAGAGACGGATGAGTTTTTCTTTCAAACAAACGTCGGTTCGGATGAAGATTTCGTATTGAAAAACCTTGATATCGGACGAGAGCTTCATCACAAAAATCAGTTTGCTGAAGCTGAGAAAGCTCTTGAACCAGCATGCAGTCGAGCCGCCGCCGCTCACTGTTCTAAACGTATTTTCAACGATGTCCGATTCCAACTTGCTTGTACCAAGGTCGAACTCAATAAACTGACCGAAGCCGAGGCTCTTTTCAGAGCGGTCCTTAAAGATGCAGTCGACGCCGAGGAAGAAATGCGGGTCACTCTGAATCTTGCTGGAGCCTTGATGCGGCAACGACAGTTGGCCGAGTCCGCGATTGTATTGGAGAGACTGCTTCGCCTTGAGCAAAAGCATCACCGGTTTTCCGACGAGGATCGGCAAATGTGCAAGGGAAGCCTATTCCGATGTTATTGGGAACAAAAAAAATATGGACCGGCAAAGGAGATGATTCGCTCGCTTGAGGCGGAGTCGCCTTCGATTCATTTGTCGTCGATTATGGGGGTTATGGCAGATATTGTCAGACCTCAGAGCCTGGCGGATTCCGAAAGGCTGTATCGCAAAGGACTCAGCTTGCAGGAGCAGTTTGCTGCTCAAGCGACGCCAACTGAAAGAGTGTGGCTGCATGTCGGATTAGTGGGCAATCTCATCGATCAGAAGAAATTGGCCGAGGCTCGTCCACTTGCGATGGCGTCACTCAAGCTCATGAAGAACGAAAGCGGAAAATTTGCTGCTCCGGCTGAACGCTCGGCACAGCTTGCCAATTCGTTCTTGCGATTGGGGATGCCTGCTCAGTGCAAAAGTTGTCTCGAAATGGAGGAAACATCCCTGGAAAAACAGCCGCCTGGTCAAGATGAACATTTTGCCGCACTTCTTGATGAGATGGTATCGAACTACAATTCCCTGGGCATGAAAAGTAAGTCCCAGAAGTGCGCAGCAAAAGCCGCGCGATTGCGCGAGAAGCACAAACCCGCAAGTTGAATTGGCACGAGTGCATTGTTCAATGATTGCGTCGAAAGTGAGGACAAGAAGTGTGCACCGTGCAGCAAAAACGCACGATTGCGCGAGAATCACAAACCCGTAACCTTAATTGGGCGAGAGCATTGTTCCATGGTCGCATCGGGACGCTAGAAAAAGTCTTCCGGATTGAAAGCGGGCGAGATCATTCGTTTATCCTCCAAGAGTGGAGCACGGCAGGCAGGTTGTTTTGCCTGTAGATGGGAATAATGGTTCGAGATACCGCGCGGCAGAATTCGGGATAATTGGAGCAGTTTGAGGGACGGCATGACCGGTGAAAAGACTCGATGTCCTCGGTGTGATGCAGTGCTTCACGACGAGGGCGCGACTTCGCTGACTCAGTGGATTTTTCGGTGCCGATGCGATCTGGTGGCACCTCCGCAAGATATGCAAGAGCCATCTTCAACACCCCTGCTCTGCTCCGGATGTGGAAAGCGAATTGCTGATGGGCGTGCTGGAAGTTTTACTCAGTGGATTTTTAGGACAGACTCGTGCACCTGTGATCACCCATCTGCTCAGCCGTCCGCCAGCGCGAAGCCAAGCTTGGTTTCAGTCGGCGGCTCACCTGTTGGGGGCTCCGAGGCTGTTTCGATTTTTCGCAATGTTGACGCACCGCAGGCAGTAGCATCGACCAGCGAATCGTCGATGCCGTCCGGTAAGATCGAGTTCCCGCCAGGAATGTTCCCCAGCGAGCGCTATCGTCCTTTAACTAAGCTTGGATCAGGTGCCTCAGGTGAGGTGTATTTGTGTGAGGACGTTCTCTTATCGAAGGCCGTGGCTGTGAAAATACTGCACGAACTGACACCCGATCAACTTGTCTCATTCCAGAACGAAGCCCGCTCCACGAGTACGCTTCGACATCCATCGATTCTCACCGTACTCGATTTTGGTGCCACCGAATCCGGTATCCCTTACATGGTGATGGAATTTTTCTCCGGTGTAAGCCTGGACAAGTTGCTGAAGGAAAAGGGCACCTTGCCCTGGCAGGCCGTTCTCGAGCTTATGCTTGTTCTGTGTGACACTCTCCATGCAGCACACCTGAAAGGTATTTATCATCGAGACTTAAAGCCGTCAAACATTCTGGTCTCAAGTGACAACTCGAAGCAGAAGATTGAAATTCGCCTGATCGATTTTGGTATCGCCAGGTATTCACGTGGGCAACAAACGCACCAGGGTGCAACTCTAGTAGGAACACCTTCTTACATGAGTCCGGATCAGGCTTGCGGCAAACCGTTCGATGAGCGTTCTGAGGTCTATTGTCTGGGCTGCTTGATCTTCGAGCTGCTTACGGGCAGCCCACCGTTCGTTGGTCACTCTGCACTAGAGATCCTGGCCATGCACGTACAACAGACTCCGGCTAACGTATCCTCGATTGTAGACGTTCCATCAGAATTCGATCAAGCTGTTGGGCGATGCCTGGAGAAAGATCCGGATCTTCGTTTTCAGTCCATGAATGAGAT
>CAYTDR010000569.1:4574-5614 GCA_964436185.1 uncultured Candidatus Obscuribacterales bacterium
CGGCGCCTGGCCCGCTAGTCGTCCGTCACTGTTTCGATTGTTGACGTGCCAACAGAGATCGATCAAGTTGTCGGGCGATGTCTCGAGAAGGATCCTGATCTTCGTTTTCAGTCTATGAAGGAAATTATCGATCAACTGACACCGATTGAAGCTAGGTCAATAACTCTAGCATCTTCCGTTTCCGCGGTTGAATCAAGAACCAAAGACTTTCGATTTGCAATCCCCATGCTTGTGTCGCTCGCCGTCGTTGCCGGCGTCGGTCTTTGCTATTTCTTCGGACGAGGAACTCTACACGAGCAGGCAAAGGACTATCGACACGAGGCTCTCGCTGCCACCGAAAGTGGTGACTGGAAACAGGCGAACAGTCTTTATGCGTTGGCATTGTCGAATGCCGAAAAGGCTGGAAACCTAAATGAGGTTGTCGAAGATCTCATTGCTATATGCGGCTTGCATATTCGTACCGGAAGAATCGCCGAAGCAGATAAGGTGATGTACCGTGCGCTCGAAAACTTCGACAAGATGACGAAGGGGCGGACTCTGTTGACGCCAAACCAAGTCGCGGTTCAGCGGGCTCTCTTCACACGTATATTGGAGCTCGGCAATCTCGAGAGAGACAAGGGCATGTATTCAGACGCGGAGAGCCTGTACAAAGAGGCGTTGAAGAGGAATCAATATGACATCGAAGACTTCAATCAGCGAACGGAAGTTATCGAAGCATATGGCACGCTTCTCAGAACATTGGGACGTAATGTGGAGGCCGATAGCCTCAGTAGAGATGACGAAGCGGTGCTCCTTTACTCGAGCCACGCAGACAAAATGGACTATGTGATCAAACTTCGTGTCGAAATTGAAGAGCTTCTAAAGACTCGCAAGTTTGAACAAGCGGAAAAAGCCGCTGAGTTAGCGTGTTCAGCAAGCCTTAGAACAAAATCGAAGCCTTATTTAGATGAGCTGCGAATAGCGCTCGCCACTGCAAAGTTCCACTTGAATAAACGCGAAGATGCTGTGAGCATCTTGAAGGAAGTACTTGAGCAATCGAC
>CAYTDR010000570.1:0-5609 GCA_964436185.1 uncultured Candidatus Obscuribacterales bacterium
CCGTTGTGCATTCCTTGATTAAGGCCAATCCGATCGCCCTCAATGCCGGTGTCAAAGCGGATGACCGCATCCTTTCCATCGATAGCAAAAAGATCTCCACACCGGATGAGGCAGTCAACTATCTCTCCAGCAGGAAAGGACAGGAGGTCACTCTCCATATCCAGCGTGATGAAAAGCCGAGCAATATCAAATTGACTACCAGCCCGGATGGGAAGGTAGGCATGGTGCTGATTGTCAAAGGGCCTGTCACTTACGAAAAGGTAAATCAGAACATCATCGAAGTGTTCGGAATGGCTGGACAGAGGCTGTATGACCTTACCGCCAGCATGATTGAAGCCTTGAAGCTGATCGTCAAGGGTATTTGGACGAACATAGTCAACATCGGACACCCCAAGGAGGCCGCGCCTTCTGTCGGTATCCAAGACGTACACGGTATTCTTGCCGTTCTCAAGATTGGTGCCGAGATCGCCAGACAAGACTGGAATCAGCTCTTCATGTTCACTATCTTGATCAGCATGGACCTGGCTATCATCAACCTCGTTCCGTTCCCTCCCCTCGATGGCTACCATCTCGCCTCACAGTCAATTGAGGCTGTGCGTGGAAGACCGATGAGCGAACGTGTTCAAGGAGAGATCATAAGGTTTGGTTGGGTAACTATATTCATTCTCTTTGCTGTGATTATGGTCAATGATGTGACCGCGCTCTTCACCGGTAAGCTCGATTTGAAGAAGGCAGAGGAGAAGGAGAGCAGACGTATCGATGAGAAGGTAAAAGAGGCGACGACGAAGGAGCAGAGTGCGCCACCGGTCGCTAAACCTGATACTGCCGAACCCAATGCTGAGCCAGCAGAATCTAGCAGCGAAAACCAAACAGAGTCGAAATAAGTCTTGATGGACGGTTGAGTCCACCCACGCGAAGGTTTCAAACCCTGGCAGCGTGGGAATCTTGCCTGCAAGGACCATTAACGAACTCTCCAAGGTTTGCTTTGGACTAATTTGTGAGACCTGCCTTTTGAGCTCCGATCGCAATCTGCAAACTTGCCAAAAATGTCAGATGCCAGCGCTCACTTGTCGCTGTGCGACTGACGAGTCTGTTTCACTGCCTCCCTCGCAGATTGTTCAGAAAGGCGATATCTTCGCTGTCAAATACCGAATTCTCGAACTCTTGGGCGAAGGTTCCACGGGCTGCGTGTTCCTTGCCGAGCATCTGACGTTGGAAAAGAAGTTAGCGATCAAAATTTTGCGCCGAGAAGCGGTGGCTGACGAGCGAATGGTCGAACGCTTGAAGGAAGAAGCACGTCGCTTTGCCAACCTCAATCACCCACACTTGGTTTCGGTTTTTGACTTTGGTATTACCGCCCAGCGGTTCCCGTATATTGTCATGGAGTTCGTTGACGGCAGAGACTTGAAGACTGTGATCAAGACGGAAGGCGCACTAAAGGCGGTCCGCTGCCTCAAGCTTGTATTGCAGATATGCGATGCACTTAGTTTCGCCCACGATCAGGAGATTCTTCATAGAGACCTGAAACCGAACAACATCATTCTTTTCTACATGGCTGGCGGCGAGCACGTAAAAATCGTCGATTTCGGAATCGCCAAAAGCATGAGGACCCAGGGTGAATTGCAGTCTTACAACGAGACGGGTGAACTAATGGGCACTCCTGCCTATATGAGTCCCGAAGAGATCATGGGTGTCAATGTCGATCGTCGCTCGGATCTGTACTCACTCGGTTGCATCATGTATGAGATGCTCACCGGCCGACAAGTATTTCGGGGCGCCAGCCTCATGGATACCCTGACTCTGCAGCTCGAGCAGGCGCCTCGTTCGATAATGGAGACGCAGCCGGCTCTCAAAGAGGTACCTGGACTGGAAGCGATCATGCGACGCTGCCTGGAAAAGAAGCCCGATGACCGATTTCAGTCGCTCGGTCAGTTGCGGGATCAATTGACCATTACACTCGAGCAGCTGGAGAAGAGCAAGAAGGGCCGGTCCCAAAGAGACGGTAGGAATAAAAGCTCGCTCGTCATCTTGTCGAGTATATCGATCGCTCTAGTTCTCATCGGAGTGCTTTACATCGTGCTCACTCAAGCGGGCTCTGAAAGTTTTCTGGCTGGTTTGAACGAAGGTAAGACCAAGAAACTGCCGGCTGCTGATCCTCTCGATAAATACTCCTGTGACAGTCGCCTGGTCGGCAACATGGCGATCGAGCTAGGACTTGGTGACTTCCTTGAAAGGGAGGGATTCCCGGATACTGCCATCAAACACTATCAACAAGCGCTATCGGATAGCGCCATCGAAACGATGCCAGTGGAGACACGGTTAACCGCGTCGTCTCTGCTCATGCGTCAATATGCGCAGAGAAATCGACGATTGCCGGCCGAAAAGCTCTTTGAAGATGTTCGCGCCGCGCTGCGATCCCAAGAGCCAAAAGAGCAGACACTGCTGCTTTCCGCTTGTATCGTTTATGAGTATGCCTGCTTGTTGGCAAAGGATGCTCAGGCGCTTTACTCGCCTGGGAGCGCCACGAGAACCAGACAGTTGCG
The DNA here is from genome assembly GCA_964436185.1 of uncultured Candidatus Obscuribacterales bacterium. GTDB lineage: Bacteria > Cyanobacteriota > Vampirovibrionia > Obscuribacterales > Obscuribacteraceae > CAYTDR01. Next base: position 2,544 of record CAYTDR010000570.1, read on the forward strand.
ACAATCTGTCGAATTGCTCGAAGAAGCGTTGGCATCGTTCGAGAAGAACGAAGCCCAAGCTCCGTTTCTGAGCGTTTGTTATTTGCAACTGGGACGGGTGGCAAGCCTGGTACCTGATGATAAGAAAGCGGAACTCTATTTTGACAAGTATCTCGGCCTCTCGGGCAGTCCGTTCGATCAGAAAGTGGCCTGGCGGGTTAGCGCCTTGAGAGGTTTGGCGCAGCTCAAGAACGGTCGCGGCGACCACGACGGGGCGCTCTCGCTTCTCAACCAGGCGCTCGAGTTATGCAAGAAAAACGAAAGCCAGGAGACGAAAGACCTGGCTCTCGAGATTATGCGTAAGAAGCAGGAGTACATCCAGGATAGGGACAAGACCTGAGCTGGTTATTGCTTGGTATCTTTCTCTTGAGGGCGATGTAGTTTCATCAAGCAGCTTGCCTTGAGACTCGCTGTCTTCTCTAAGTCTTCGTGGTAGCCAAATCGGGATAGCATCTGATTAGCTCGCTCCACATCTGAGAGTGCCTGCTCGCTCTTTCCGAGGCGAAACCGCGTTTCTGCTCGGTTGAGGAGATAAAGACCAAACTCTCTCGATATGGCGTGCCGTTCAAAGACCTTCACCGCCTTTGTGTAGATCTTGTCAGCCACCACGTCGTACGGATTTTCACCCGAGAGTTTGCACCGTCCACCATCGTCGGTCAACAATCTGGCCGTCCTCCCCATTGCCTCGGCGCGACTTACATCAGGTTTGATGATGCTGTTATCAAACTGCTTCAATGCCTCCGCCTCCTTTTCTTCAGCACCCAGGGCATGATATGCAGTGGCAGCGAACGCCAAGAGCTGAGGCATTGTATCGTCGTCCGGCGGGTGTTCCTGGCAGATTTTAATGCCTTTTTCGTACCAGTTGACGGCAAGTTGGCTCTTCCCTTTCAGCGAGTCGATACGGCCAAGAAAGTAGTAGTCGATGGACAGATCCGGATAGTTGGCGCCGAAGGTCTGTAAGATTTTTACTGACTTGCGGAGCAAGGATTCGGCTCTATCCAGGTCTTGTTTGGCAAAGTAAAGGAGTCCAAGGTTCCTCAGCGTAATCGAGAAAAACGGGTGATCCTCTCCTAGTTTCGCTGCATCGGTATATGCATGCTGCCACAGGGATAGCGCCGCTTCGACTTGCATGGACTTCCTCGCCTTGTCTGCCGCGATGGCTTTCTTGCGCCAGGAGTCAGTCAGGTCGTTTGCCTGCACTGGTCTTGTGGTTGTCACCACCAGCAGTATCAGGCACAGGCAGGTCGAGCTCGCTCGAGAACCCCAATCAAGCATAACTAACTAAGAAGACCTGCAACATAAAAGTACTGGTGCCCATATTACCATGTCATCAAGAGCGTCATCAGGAGAGGTGCGGAATTACAGTATAATTGGCTCCAGCATGATTGGTATCGCCAAAGCTCCTACGCACCCTGAACAGAGAAGTGACAGACAAACTCAGCTTCCGAATCCTCCATAAGGGACTGGTTCTAGCGCTCATACCACCTTGCTTGTGCCTGGTCTTTGTATTGTCGCTGCTCTATCTCATCGAGCAATCACAAATCGAGGTGAAACGTCAGGCTCATGCGGCTGAGCTGCATTACCACGCCTCTGTGCTCGGACAACTGATCTTCGAAGCAGGATCAGTAATCTCGTCCTATAGCTTTACTCGACAAAAGTCCTTTCTCACTCGTTATGAGCAGATCATCGCTCAAACGAGGTTGACGTTCAAACGGCTTAGAGAGTTAGTCAAGGGTGAGCCGAACCAGCTTAAATTGTTAGATCGCCTGGCCTACCTGGAGTCGCGAACACTGGAAAGTCTCGATCAACTGAGAGTTGATCCGCGAGAGACCCCGGATGCCGTCAACCTGATGCGAGTAAAACAGCTCAAGTCGGATGTTCAGTCAGTGACTCGCGAATTCATGAACGTGATGACCGTTTTTCGCAGCAGTAAAGCCGCCACTGCCGATGGTGGTCGGCTCGAGAAACCTGTCGAATACAGAAATTGGGTGAGATCCTTTATCTTGCTTGCTGCCGTGGCCACACTTCCGGTCGGTCTCTGTCTGGTCTTCTATGTGAGTCGCAGCATCACTAACCGTCTCCGTCTGGTTGTTGATAATGCCGTCAGGCTGGCAGCCGGGCAGCCGCTCAATCCGCCGTTGCGTGGCAACGATGAGATTGCCATGTTGGACTCCGCCTTTCACCAGATGGCTGACACCGTCGGTCATGCTCGTGCAAAAGAGAGTTTGTTATTTGATAACGCTCTGGATTTGATTTGCTGCCTTGATGCCGCCAATAAGTTCACCGAGGTCAATCCAGCCTGCCGAGATCTTCTAGGATACGAGCCCGATGAACTCTTAGGCAGGCGTCTGGTTGATCTGGTATCGCCGGATGCTGTCGACGAGACTCTGGAGGGACAAAGACGGGCATTGGAATCGCAGAAGAGCATCACCTATGAGACTCTCGTGTCACGCAAGGACGGTCGGGCAATTTGCATGCTCTTCTCTGTTTACTGGTCGCCGGAGAGCAGAGCCTATTTCTGTGTCGCCCGTGATATCACTGCTCGCAAGGCTGTTCAAGAACTGCTCAAAGAGAGTGAGTCCCGGCTGAAAACAATTGTAGGCGCGATGCCTGTCTCACTATTCATCAGTAATGCCGATGGCAAGATTGAGATGACCAATATAACGGCAAAGGTAATGTTCGGTTATGAGGAGCCCGAGCTTGTTGGACAGTATTTGAACATACTATTCAGCGACTGGCGGGATAAGCCGATCGGCAAGTTTATCGAGTTCATCGACAGACGGCTGCTTGGTCGTGTGGGAGAGCTGTCGGCAACTCGAAGGAACGGAGACAAGTTACCCGTGCAGGTCACCATAACCGGGTTTAATTACCTGGGCGTAGCTAATTTCCTCACTATTGCTCTTGATGTGACAGAAAGGCACGAGATAGAAAAGTGGAAGCAAGAGTTCATCCAGATGATCAGTCATGACTTGAGAACGCCCCTTACTGCAGTGGGAGGCACGCTGGCACTGGTATCGGCCGGTGTTT
>CAYTDR010000571.1:0-5584 GCA_964436185.1 uncultured Candidatus Obscuribacterales bacterium
AGTGGTGCTTCCCCGGTAAACACGGCGGCCGGGCGGCCAGTTACAGGAAAATCAATGAAATCTGGAGTGAGTGCGTCCGCTCTGCTGCTGCCGACTTGCATTCACTGGCGCAGACTGGTCGCGAAAACCTTCCTCCCGGAGGAAAAGACGAACTGGCTCAGTCGATCATCGCCGAACCGGTTTTCTACAACATCCCAACGAATAATCGAACGCGGTACTACGCCTCTCGTTCTGAACTGATAGCAGAGATGTTCGCTTTGTATCGCCACGCCCAGAGGGCTGTATCTCAAGGTCATCCAGCACCTAGTTACAAGGAGTTGATCAAAGAGGTGCTGACTTCCAGAGATCCAAAACGAGTCGATGTGATGATGCACTTTGAGAGACTGTACGATCGACTTTCGGTGACCGCATTCAAACAGTTCGGCATTGAAAACGCTGCACATGAACGTTTTATGGCATCAAGCAACTCCGCGGAGTCTAAAGCGCTTAGACAATCTTTTGCCGGCCACGGCAGCGGATCGGCTGAATTCCGCTCAGCGTTGGAAAATTTGAACGCAGCCAACAAACTGAGAGCGCGAGAGTCGGCCGTCGATGCAGTCTTTGCTAGAGAGCACGGTTTCGATCCGAAGAGCTTCGAACCGAATAGAATCGAACCCGAGCTGCAGCGCAAGCACCGCCTCTATCGAGCTATGGCGCAAGAACACTACGATCCCAGTCTCGATAAAACCATTCCTGAGAGTTACAGGAAGTCTGTGCAAGATGCTTTCCTTGTTTACAAAGAGACCATAAAGAAGTTTGATGCACTGGGTCAAAAACGCACAGACGGTGCGCTCAAGGATATCATCAGGTCACATCTAAATGATTTTCTGGATCAACACGCTCCCGGCCTCAGAGACGACATACACGACGCATGGGATACGGGTCGCGATCGTTTATCTCCGCTAGGCGATCTCGACGGACCGTATGAGGTATTAAGAGCCGAGCGGGTCTCGCAAGATGCGGTGATTGCAGATCTGTTCAAGGCATACTTGCGTAAAGAGACCCTGGCGGCTCGCAAAGAACCATCAGAATCACTGGAGACGCTGCTTTCCAACAGCGTTGGAAGAGAGCGAGGCACGGAGCTGGCCAATTTTAAAGAGCTGTGGAAAAAACTCGAGCGTGAAGTTTTTCCGACCTTCAAACTCGTCTCATCAGAGGACTCCAAACGTCAGGTTGAACGGAAACCTTCCGGTGAATCCAAAGATTCTGGTGCGGCGAAAGTTGGTGCCGAGCGGAACAGCAAGTCACCGGCGGATTTGTCCGTCGCCTCCGCCGCACCTTCAGTAGATCTACCAGTCGCATCGAGCACCAAGCTCGGTGAACTTCAACTGCAAGGAGACATGATCATCGGACGCGATAGCGGCAAATTCTTGCTAGCAGGCTTCGCAAGAGTCAGCCGGCGGCATGTTCGCGTTACGGTAGACAATGGAGCAGTCTCCATCGAAGATCTAGGCTCGATGAATGGCACCGTAATTGGTGGTGAGTTGCTCAAGCCAGGAGAGAAACGGCGCCTGCAACCTGGAGAGGTGGTGAGACTTGGAAAAGCCGGACCACGGATGATTCTCGAGTATGGCAAACTGGTTCTGCATGCGCCGGGGATAGAACCTGCTGAGCTGCAACAAGCACTGGCAACAGGCAAACTAGAGATGAAGTGCAAATGGAAACCCGGTATCAGCGGTCAGAGAATGACGTACGGTGTGCTTACGCTTCCGGATGGTTCTCGCATGGATGTAGTGCATCGAGATCTCTCCACCCCTAGTGCGTCGAATCGCATGCGAGTGGAGATGGCGGCAAGAAAGTTGAATGAACTATTCGGATTTGATAATGGCGCCCCTGGTGCCGTAAAGCGAACGGTCGAAATTGACGGAAAAGCGGTGGATGGCTGGCTCCAACAGGCAAACGGACATCAGTTCGAACATCATATGCGATTTTTGGCTGAGCAAGAATTCAAATCCTCGAACTCGGACGCGGTGATCAAGCTTCTCCGAGGCAATCCGGAGTTGCGGAATCAGGTGGAACAAGCTTTCATCGAAAGATTGATACTGGGGGATCCGGATGCCCATGCAAAGAATTTCGTCGTGGTGGAAAGCGCAAATGGTAAACGCCGTATTCAAAACATTGATTTAGAAACGGCATTTACATTAGCCGGCGAGCCGCATTGGCATGCCGCGGCCTCTCTCGGACTAAACCAGCCGTTGCACAAGGAATTTTCTGAACAGCCAATCAGCGCAACCACTAGAAAGAAGCTAGAAACATTCACTGATCGTTATGATTCGGCAACAGGAAGGACGGAGCTACAGCAATTGGGTTTGACCGCTCTTGAGGTAGAGGGCTTGATAGGACGAGTTAAATGGCTATCCAAAGAGGGCCGGTTTCCGAGAGCTCTGTCAGTCGAGGAACTCAAAGCGCTAAAACAAAAGTAGGATATGGCTATAATGTCAGAAGTGTTTCGACAGATTCAAATAACGCTATGAGCAGGTTGAATTATGATTTTTCGCGCTCCCCTGTCTACAATGATATTGTCACTGGCAATCTCCTACATGTTTCCTCTCGGCGCAATGGCAGCAGACACAGAATCAGTATTCCTGGATAAAGTCGACATCACGAAGGACAAACCTGGCAGCTTCTTAATCGACGCCAAAGGCTACGCGCCGACTCCCGGGTGGACCGTGGAACTCGTTTCAGAAACTTACGAAAAGGCGCCTGAAACCTGGGAAATCAGCGCAATGGGAAAGAGACCGGCAGGTATAATGATCCAGCAGCTCACGCCGTGGAAGTCATCGATTAAGGTCTCTCTCAAACGCGAAACAAAACGCATTACGGTTAAGGGAAGAAGAAAGAGCATCACCGTCGACGTGCCGCACTGACAATTGCCACCATGCTCTGACCTGTCCACCAAAATTAGCAGTACGATGAGCCTCTCATTACATGAAGGCGAATTCAGTTTTGTTCGAATAACGATAATTGCTGCGTCAATAGCCCTTTGAAATGCAGGACTAGAACCGCCTGACTCGAGACTGTAAACTACCAGGACTTATGGAGGACCACCTCCAACCTTGGCAGCCAACAAATGGTGGAGAAGACATGGAAGCTCAAACTGCAGTCAGCGAACGATTCGAAGAAAAACTGTTGCGTATTTACAACGATGCCGCCCTAACCCTGATGATTTCGCTCGGTCACAGAACCGGTTTGTTCGATGTGATGCACACTCTTCCTCCATCGACATCAAACGAGATTGCCGAAGCCGCTTCCCTCAACGAACGATATGTTCGAGAATGGCTGAACGCTTGCACTGTGGGCGGTATCATTGCGTACAATCAGAAAAATCAGACCTACTACTTACCGAAAGAGCACGCACATTGGCTGGTGCGAGCATCGGCTAAAGACAATCTGGCAGTGTTTTCACAATACGTCAGCGTCCTGGGAAGTGTCGAAGACGAAGTAATCGAATGTTTCAAGAAGGGAGGCGGAGTCCCTTACAGTTCATTCAAACGTTTTCACGAAGTAATGGCGGAAGACAGCGGACAGTCCCTCGTCCCGGCACTAGTAGACGGTGTCTTGCCGATTGTAGATGGTCTTGTAGCGCGACTGGAGAACGGCATCGACGTACTGGACATCGGATGCGGTCGCGGACTGGCGCTACTGCGCATGGCTGGTGAGTTTCCCAATAGTCGTTTCGCCGGATACGACCTCTCGAAAGACGCAATTCAGTTCGCCACCGCACAGGCTAAACAGAGAGACCTGAAGAACGTACGCTTTGAAGTGCGCGATGCAAGCACACTACAGGAGACCGTGGCATTTGACCTTATCACCGCCTTCGATGCCATACACGACCAGGCGAAACCGCTTACAGTACTGGAAAACATTTGCAAGTTATTGCGCCCTGAGGGCGTTTTCATTATGCAAGATATCGATGCATCAAGTAACGTCGAAAACAACCTGGAGCATCCATTGGGACCGTTCCTCTACGCGATTTCTTGTATGCATTGCATGACTGTGTCACTGGCGCTCGAGGGAGAGGGTCTTGGAGCAGTGTGGGGACGCGAGACCGCCCAAGATTACCTGCTCAAGAGTGGTTTCAAGTCGGTCAGAATTGAAAAACTTGGACACGATATACAGAATTGCATCTACGTCGTCACCAAATAGCTGAATCTTCATCAAGATAGCAAGCGTTTTTTCGCGCTTCGAAACACTGATATATCCACAAAATATAGCTGCGCGTTCGTATCTAGAATGTGCGCTATCAATCCATTGGCACTAGAAGTATTCAAGCGGATGTGCCCCTTGAGAATCCCTAATATAAAGAAGGTCGTTGATTTATAATCCTGTTTCCAAGCTAGCGACAACTCAGCACGTTGCGAGCACGCACTTTATAAATCAGATCGCCGGAGTACCGAATGAATCCTTTTCACGAGAACGAATCCTTTATGCGGGTTTCCGAAAGTCCTGGCGATGAATATTTCTTTCGCAAGCTCTTCGATCTGATGCCACAATTGGGATGGACCGCTCTACCTGACGGGTACATCGATTGGTACAACAAAGGCTGGTATGAATACACAGGCACGACTTTCGAGCAGATGCAGGGATGGGGTTGGGAGTCTTTGCACGCCCCTGAGTATTTGCCGTTAGTGAAAGAATCCTGGTTGTATTCGATCCGTACTGAGTCACCGTTCGAGATGAAATTTCCTCTTAAGGATAGAAATGGAGTCTTTCAATGGTTTTTGACTCGCATCAGGCCCATTAAAGACGAAAACGGCAAACTTGTTCGATGGGTTGGTGTCAACACAAACATTCAACAGGAGCTTGATCAGGCTCGCGAGCTAGAACAAGCTAAACTGAGGCTTGACGCACTCTCGAACAGTGAAGCCATCGTGCTAATGGTCGAGAGCGTGAAGGATTATGCAATTTTCAAGCTTGATGCTTCTGGCTATGTGCAGAGCTGGAATCTTGGTGCACAACGAATCAAAGGATATTCAGCCGATGAAATTATAGGAAAGCATTTTTCAATTTTCTATCCGAAGGAATTGAAGGAATCCGGACATCCAGCAAAGGAACTGGAAATAGCATCACGAGAAGGAAGGTATGAGGAAGAGGGTTGGCGCTTACGCAAAGACGGAAGTCGGTTTTGGGCAAATGTCGTGATCACAGCCGTACACGATAAAGAGGGACAATTAATTGGCTATGCGAAAGTTACGCGCGATTTGACCGAACGACGTGAAGCTCAAAGGCAGATGGAGCTCTTTTCGCTCATGGTAGCGAATGTAAAAGACTACGCGATCTTTATGCTTGACCCTTATGGTCATGTAAAAACATGGAACGAAGGCGCTCGCCGAATAAAAGGATACTCCGCTGATGAAATAATCGGAAAGCATTTTTCAGTTTTTTATTCCGAAGATGCACAACAAGCAAAACACGCGGAGAAGGAAATTGAATTAGCAAGCAGAGACGGGAGTTATGAGGAAGAGGGATGGCGTATATGCAAGGACGGAACCCGTTTTTGGGCTAGCGTTGTAATCACCGCTGTACACGACAACTCAGGCGAACT
>CAYTDR010000572.1:0-5578 GCA_964436185.1 uncultured Candidatus Obscuribacterales bacterium
TCAGTGAACTAGAAAATAAACAGGATGCAGTGTTCGATTCCACAATGAACAACGTTGACTACCAGACAGCTATGGACGAGTACGAAAAATTCAACGAGACATTGCCGGGTCTGTATAACGAAGCGATAGCGCCGGTGGTGAAGCGCATATCGCTTGAATTGACTGAGGAAGTTGACAAAGAAAGAATTGAAGAGTATCTCAAATTGGTGACCGGCCCTTCCCTACCTGAACTAATCGAATGGGATCAGCATTTTTCACCCGTTTTCCGATTGCTAACATGGACGGAATCTACCGAATTGATGTGCAAGTATGACCAGGGACTATTCGAGTTCGTTAACGATTACCTACCAACGCTCGAGGAGCACGAACTGAATGAAGTCAAAGAGGTTGTCAGAAAGGTCATCGAAGCAGAAGATTCTGCAGCCGCCGCTGCCAAAATCGGCGAACCTGAGACTGAATATGAGCCGGTTAGATATCGTTTAGCAGCGCATCTAGGAATGGCGGATTTAGTCGAACGAGTAGTCGAATCCTGGAAAGATGGACTCTTCGAAGAAAGGATCAACTATTATGCTCCTTCCCACGTTGAATTTCAGCCTATCTACATAGTCTTAGGTCTGCAAGAGCCCGAGAAAATAGCGCACCACATACGGCGCCTCAAAATCCTGATCGAAACTCTAGACCAGTGCATAGATGTGGTGACGGCGACACAAGATCGACTGCACGACCTGATTAGTAAACAGGTCGTGCAAAGGTCGCTGCTCCCCTCGTATAGTCGCTCGGAATCACTCGACAAATCCATCCTGAAACTTCTAACAGAGCTTGACTCAAACACGTCGGTTGCGCAGATTCTCCCAATCCATATGAAAGTGCGTCATTTGCGAGGAAAGACCAGAGACTGGTTCCTCGAAAATCCATCCAGAACAGTCGGCCAAATGCTCACTTTGCTTGACAGCGATTGCGACAAAGAATCCAGAGCAGAGGTGGAGCGAATACTGAAAGACATAAGGCTGGCGCGGTCCGATTCATTGGATGCGGCGCTGCTGGAAGCGCTCGAAAAGCGCCTCGGACCAAGCAGTGAAGACTCACCAGAGCTGACCGATGAAGACACACCACCCTGGCTTGCGGAGTTCTCCTCCATAAGCGACAAAAGCGGTCCCCTGCCATCATGGGCAGTGCCCACGCTTCTGAAGCCGATTAGGATTCCGGTCGCCGGTCCGTCGGAGGAGGCTCCCGTCCGCCGGCTCAATTCAAAGCAAATGGAGACGCTGCTAATAGCGTTGCGGAGCAGTAAACTAGATTTCAAACACAAGCTGATCGCCGCATTCCAGGAGAATGTTTCACGAGATGCATGCGATAGTTTCGCCTGGGACCTCTTCGAACGATGGATGGCTGAAGGTGCCCCGCCCAAAGACAAGTGGGCCATGACGGCAATCGGATTTCTTGGTTCCAATCAATCGGCACTGAATTTGACACCACTGATTCGCAAATGGCCAGGCGAAGCTCAGCATGCTAGAGCCGCTTTGGGGCTGGAGTGTCTTGCTGAGATCGGAACGGATACCGCGCTGATGTGCATTCATGGCATCGCCGAGAAGGCGAAGTTTAAAGGCATCAAAGCGACTGCAGCAACATGCATGGAACGATTGGCGAAAGACCGAGAGCTCACTCGCGCCGAGCTAGAAGATAGAATCATTCCCACCTGTCAGCTCGACGACAATGGAACACGAATCTTCGACTTCGGACCTCGCCAATTTCGCCTTGTCATCGGACCGGAACTCCAGGTCATGCTCAAAGATCAAAATGGCAAGTTGCTGCGCGCTCTTCCGAAGCCCAACTCCAAAGATGATTCGGAAGCCAGTGCCAATGCCACCAAAGAATGGAAGCAAGTAAAACAGAAAGTCTCCGAAATAGCAAAAATCCAAAGCTTGCGGTTGGAACAAGGGATGGTCACAGGGCGCACCTGGACCGTGCAAGAGTTCGAAAGCTTCCTGGTCAATCATCCACTGATGATTAATCTTGTCAGGTCTATTCTCTGGCAAACTGTGCCGGAAGATGGAAACGAACCGAGTACGTTTCGAGTTGCCGAGGATAAAAGTTTCGCCAACAGTCGAGACGAAGCAATGTTGCTCGACGGCACGACCAAAATTCGAGTCGCACATCCGCTCAACTTGAGCAAGGACGAGTTGCAGGCATGGGGAGAAGTGTTCAGCGACTATGAGCTGGCACAACCTTTTCAACAGCTCGGACGGCCGTCGTTCAAGCTAAACGATGATGAAATGCTGGATACATCAATAAGTAAAATGGGAGGGAGACGAATTTCCACGTACAGCGTTCTATCCGGGATGGATCAGAGCGGCTGGCAGCGAGGCGCTCCAGGGGACGCCGGGTACATTCAATACTTCACCAAAACTTTTCCCAGCATCGAAATGAATGCGTACATCGAAATAGATCCAGGTTTCTCGGTCTCCTACTTGGAAAACGAGGATCAAGAAGTAACCGGGTGTTACTTTGCAAAAACCGGTGACAACTGGAATTTACATCAAGTGCCTCTGGGAAACATTGATCCGACCGTCATCAGTGAAGTACTTTATGATCTCGAAAAGCTGTCAGGCAAAGCATCCGAGCCTGAGTACAATGCCTCGCCGTCAGCACAGGACAAGGAGGAAAGCCGCATCGCTACCTGCAGGCAACTGCTTGAAGACCGTCGCTTCAAGGAGGCGTTGACTGCCGCTGAAAAATTGACTGAGCTATATCCGGACTCCAAGGAGGCTTGGGACTGCAAAGGTGAAGCGCTGATGCGCCTGGGTCGAGCTGAAGAAGCAATCGAAGCGTACGACAAAATCACCCCCGGATCCGTAAATGAATGGGAGATATGGTGCACCAAGGGTATCGCACTGTATGAGGACGAGCGCTACGAAGAGGCGCTACCCGCCTTCGACAAGGCACTATCTATCAAACAAGAGCCTCAATATTACATCAACAAGGTCCTCGCCCTCCTTGCATTAGAACGGACCGAAGAGGCGGTTCAAATTTGCGACCAAGCAATTGCTGTTGACACTACCCTCGGTGAAGCCTGGAATTTGAAAGGCACGGCACTGTTTCGGCTAGAACGATACGATGAAGCAGCTGCAGCGCAGGAAAAAGCCGTCGAATTGGAAGATTCGGAATTTCGCTACTGGGAGAATCTCGCTGACACGTACGTAGAGACTAAGAATCTCGAGCGAGCAGCGGAGTGCTTCGAACAAGCTGGTATCCATGAAAGAGACGTCCGACACTACCTGAGCCAAACCTCATGTCTTTTGGAATTGAACGCAATAGAGGATGCGTTCCATGCCATTCAATATGCAACATGGATAGATCCGGAGAACTACCATGCGTGGTGCATGAAGGGAGACATCTCCACTTTGCAAGGGCGTTACAAGCAAGCCATTCAGTCGTTCGACAAAGCAATAAAGCTCGATCGTGATCAAGCTCTAGCGTGGCATGGTAAGGTTCTGGCGCTTCAGGAGCTCGGCTTGATGGAAGAAGCCATCAGTCTTTGCGAGACCATGATCAAATTGGAGCCGACGAGAACAGCCGGTTTGAGCTTGAAGGGCTGTGTGTTGAATGCCATGGGACAGTTCGAGCAGGCGCTGGAATGCTTTGGTGAAACTGTTGATGAGCAGCCCGATATAGAATATCACTGGCACAACAAAGCATCTACGCTGCTCGTGCTCAGGCGTTTTTCCGAGGCGCTTGAAGCGGCCAAAACTGCCGTGGAATTGTGTTCTGAGTTGCCAGGCTCTCTGACTATTAAGGCAGTCATACTGCAGTGCCTTAATAGACATGAAGAGGCGCAGGAATTTCTAGAAAAGGCACGAGAAAAGTTCAATGATTCGGCTCGAACGGAAGCCTCTATAGGCGATACAAAATTCAGTGCCGGCCTGTACGAGGAAGCGGAACAACACCTGAACAACGCAATCGAACTGAATAGTGGTGAGGCCGAATACTGGTTCATTCGAGCATGCTGCAACTGCGCCCTGGGAGATCGCAAGAAAGCAACTGCGGATCTCAAACAAGCAATCAAGTTGGACAAACGCTACAAAGTTCGTGCCGAATATGATGTATTCGTGGCAGACTTGAAGAAGAAATAGCGCTATCAATATTGGCGAACGGCACCACCATCAATGGTGACGGTTGTACCCGTCATAAACTCAGCTCTCGCAGAAGCAAGAAAGGCGACTAGAGCGCCCAGATCTTCAGGTTTGCCAAACCGTTGAGCCGGCGCATAGTTGGCCCAATCCCTCAGAACCTCATTCAATTCCAGATCCATCGAGGAGCACCTTTTCATTTGATGTTCAAATAATGGTAGTGCATTGACGGGCAAGTTCATGAGTCATGGTCAACAATTACCATAGCTCAGATTGATTGGGGAGCCGCGGACTTGTTCCGTTATAATGCACATGGAACAGACTGTTGACGGAAAGCCATGATCGTAGAGAAGCTCTATTCTGGTCGATTAATCAAACGCTACAAACGATTCCTTGCTGACGTGGAGTTGGAAAGCGGCGAAGTCATTATCGTTCACTGCCCGAATCCTGGCTCAATGTTGGGATGCTCAACTCCTGGATTGCCGGTTTACTTGACCTTATCGACCAATCCGAAACGAAAACTGGCGTATACTTTAGCCATAGTCGTGGTCGACGGTTTCTCTGTCGTTGTCGATACTTCATGGGCAAACAAGCTGGTACGAGAAGCAATCGACAAGAAACTAATTCCGGAACTGGCGATGTACGATGCACTATCCACGGAACCACGTTACATGGATAGCCGTTTCGACTTGCGTCTGAGCACACCGGGACAAAAGGGCGAGTGTTTTGTGGAAATCAAATCGACTACGCTTTTGGAGCAAACCGTCGCCAAGTTTCCTGATGCTAAGACAGAGCGTGGTCGTCGTCACCTTAATAGACTTGTCACCGCCCTTGGTGAAGGGTATCGCGCAGTTCAATTCTATTTGATCGCCAGGGCTGATGCGAGGAGCTTTACGGCAGCGAATCATATCGACCCGCTCTATGCAACAGCGCTTGCAGACTCAGTCGCACAGGGAGTGGAAGTGATCGCGTGGGATCTCGACGTGCAGATGGGCAACGAAGGAAGAGCGGAAGTAACCTTGCGCGCTGCAGTTCCTGTTGTTATCTAATTTTAGTCTTGAGGAATTGCCTGGTTATTTGACGAGGTTCAAAAGGTCGATACCGTAGAGTTGCGCGTTTCGCTTCATGTATACGCTACGCTCCTCAACCGGCTCTCCATGCGCTGCTGCGCTAACCATATCGAGGTAGGTATGCCAGCCCATTGCGTTTTGTTTTTCGAATCGTTCGAGTACCGGCATGTGGGTAAGCGACAGCAGAACCTGGTCACCTCTCTGCTCCAGTTGGAAGTTCAAATATGACTCAGGATAATCAGAGTCTTCCTGGTCAGGCATGAAAACGTTCCATGTATATGCGAGCTGGCGACATGGTTTCCATTGAGTCACAGTACCACGAACGTGCCCGCCCATTAGTTTGACAGCACCACCTGTGCCCGACTCGATGAGTCCATCACC
>CAYTDR010000573.1:0-5575 GCA_964436185.1 uncultured Candidatus Obscuribacterales bacterium
CATCCTTCGGAATGGCACCTTCAGGTATGTGAATATGAACGTCGTTTTTGTCGAGACTGTTCGGGTCGATGCCGAGAATATCGGCATGGCTCTTGATGTAGGTAAATGCGGCCTGGGCAGATTCCTTCATCACGTCACCCAACTGTCCGGTGAGTTGTAGATTGCCCTTTCCTGGCATCGTGTTGACCTCGACGGACAAAGTCTCGCCGCCGGTTTCTGTCCATGCCAAACCGGTACACAAGCCGATCTGGAAGCCACGGTTCTCGTTTTCTCGCAAGATCTTGGCCGGTCCCAGGAAGTCGTGCACCAATTGTGGTGTCAGCTTGACCGTTCTGGATTCACCGGTAACTATTCTGGTCGCCACTTTGCGGCAAATGGTGGCAATCGCTCTTTCGAGATTACGCACTCCCGCTTCGCGCGTGTATTCTTGAATAATCTTTCGCAGCGACTGTGGTTGAAACTGTAGATGCTTATCGCTAAGTCCATGCTTCTTGAGGGTCTTGGGAATCACATGCAACTGGGCGATGGAGACCTTCTCCTCTTCTGTATATCCGGACAGATGTATAACTTCCAGACGATCGTGGAGCGGTCGAGGCACATAATCAAGAGCGTTGGCAGTACCGATGAAGACTACTTCCTGGAGGCTGAACGGCGCATCCAGATAGTGATCGGTAAAGTTGTCGTTCTGGTCCGGGTCTAGCACTTCCAGCATGGCTGCTGTGGGATCGCCCATATAGCTGCGGGTCATCTTCTCGAGCTCGTCGAGCAAAATAACTGGATTCTTGGTGCCGGCTTGTTTCACTGCCTGGATGATTCTTCCTGGCATGGCGCCGATGTAAGTACGGCGATGTCCGCGAATCTCAGCTTCGTCGTTGACGCCACCAAGGGAGATGCGGGCAAACTTTCGGTTCATCGATCGAGCGATAGATCGTGCCAAACTGGTCTTGCCTACTCCGGGCGGCCCGACCAGGCAAAGAATGGTTCCTTGCGGCTCTCTGGATAGCTTGCGGACGGCAAGATACTCGATGATTCTTTCTTTTACTTTGTCCAGTCCGTAGTGATCTTCATCGAGAATCGCTTCGGATTCGACGATATCAATCTTCTCTTTCGAGCGCTTTGCCCAGGGAAGCGAAACCATGGTATCCAGGTAGGTCCTGATCACTGCGGCCTCGGCGCTCTGCGGCATCATCTTCTCGAGCCGCTTGAGCTCTTTCTTCGCCTTCTCCAGAGCAATGCCCTTGATCTTGGATCTGATGATCTTCTGATTGTATTCCTGAATTTCGCCGCCCGACTCGCCGTCGGCATCGAGCTCGTCCTGGATGATTTTCATTTTCTCGCGCAGATAATACTCGCGCTGAGTTTTTTCCAGGTTGAATCTCACCTTGTCGTGAATCTGCTGTTCCAGGTCTGCAAGCTCCAGCTCGCGAGATAGAAGCTGCCCGATGTATTCGAGACGCTCATGGCTGTCGGCGATCTCGAGACAACGTTGACGCTCTGCTACTTCCAGGCCTAAATACGTGGCGATAATATCCGCCAGTCTTCCAGGCTGACCGATACCTGAGACAGCTAGAAGGCTCTCAGGATTGATTTTCTTGGTTGATTTGACGTACTGCTCGAACTTCTCAACAGAGACACGAATGAGGGTCTTAGTCTCGAGATCCTCTCGCAGTATCTCCTTATGTTCCGAGACCATCACTTTCATCAGCGCCGCTTCGTCGATCAGCTCCGTCAGTCCGACCCGACAGGAACCCTCCACCAGCACTTTGACAGTGCCGTCGGGAAGCTTGAGCATTTGCATGACTTCCGCCAGTGTGCCGATGTCGTACAGGTCGGTGGGACCTGGCTCTTCGCACTCTGCGTCTTTCTGCGCCACGAGGACGATCAAGCGATCATCCCGCAGTAATGCTTGTTCGAGAGCGGCTATGGAACGCTGCCTGCTGACAAACAAAGGGGTGACCATCTGAGGAAAGACGACTACGTCCCGCAATGGAATCAGGGGGAATACGGTTGTCGCTAGATCGGCCACTTCCTGCTGTACGAGTTTACTTGACACCATATATCGCGGCTATGATGCCTTCTCTTCTTTTGGTTTTGTCACCTTCCGTAGTGGCAACAAATCAGCTGTAGAACGTTTGTCGACGAGCTCCTTCGTAATATGGCAAAGCTTGATGTCATCACGTGAAGGCACTTCGTACATGATGTCGAGCATGATCTCCTCGACAATCGAACGCAATGCTCGTGCGCCTGTCTTGCGTTTCAAAGCCTCTTCGGCAATGGCGCGGATGGCGTCGTCCTCGAACTTGAGGTCCACGTGATCCCACTGGAGTAACTGTTGATACTGTTTGATCAAAGCATTCTTCGGCTCGACCATGATGCGCACCAGCGCTTCCACATCGAGAGATTCGAGAATGGCGACGACTGGAATTCTACCGACGAACTCAGGGATCAAGCCGAACTTGATCAAATCATCCGGCGACGTATCGACGAGAATCTTGCTGATCTTTTGATCGCGCTCCCAGGAAGTCAAAGGACGGTCGGCGCCGAAACCGATGGAACGGTTGGAGGAGGTCCTCGCTTCGACTATCTTGTCCAGTCCGACGAACGCTCCACCACAGATAAAGAGGATGTTGCCGGTATTGATCTGAATGAACTCCTGGTGCGGGTGCTTACGACCACCCTGCGGCGGAACGTTGGCTACCGTACCCTCGATCATCTTGAGGAGAGCCTGCTGCACGCCTTCGCCCGACACGTCGCGTGTAATGGACGTATTTTCGGACTTACGCGAAATTTTGTCGATTTCATCAATGTAGATGATGCCGCGCTCAGCCTTCTTAATATCGTAATCAGCAGCTTGATAGAGCCTGAGCAGAATGTTCTCCACATCCTCACCGACATATCCGGCTTCAGTCAGCGTAGTTGCGTCTGCCACTGCAAACGGAACATCAAGCAGCTTGGCGAGAGTTTGTGCCATCAGCGTCTTGCCGCAGCCGGTGGGCCCGATAAGAAGAATGTTGGCCTTTTGAATCTCGATATGATCGCCCAGCTCTTCGTTGTGGGTGATTCGCTTGTAATGGTTATAGACAGCTACGCTGAGCACTTTCTTGGCCGAAATCTGACCGATTATGTGCTCATCTAGGGTTTTCTTGATTTCCTGCGGCTTCGGTATATCCGTCAGCTTCGGAGGCGAACTCTCTGTGGGAGGAGCGCCGGGACCGGGAGCATTTTCGAACAGCTCCTCGTCAAGGATCTCATTACACAAGTCCACGCATTCATCACAAATATATACGCCAGGACCAGCGATTAACTTTTTGACTTGATCCTGACTCTTTCCGCAAAACGAGCATTTGAGTCGGTTGTCGGATTGTTTTGGCATGTGGCTCCCTATCTAGCTAGCTCAAGAAATTCCACTGATTATCACTGTTTGGCAAGCTCAGCAAATTACGATGATCTCTCTCGACTATTATCCTATCCTAATGATCGGATATAAGCACGTCTTTTATTTCAAAAATTCGCCTGCAGACCATTATACGGTTGTCAGGTAAGCTAAACAGTAGTCAAGGCAGGAGCTTCCTCAAGCTTGGCTATTACCTGGTCAACGAGTCCGTACGCCTTGGCTTCCTCAGGGGTCATTATGTTGTCCCTGTCTGTATCTTTTTCAATAGTCTTAACCGACTGATTGGTGTGATGAGCCAAAAGCTCATTCAGTTGTCGTTTAATCCTCAGGATCTCCCTAGCTTGAATTTCGATGTCCGTTGCTTGACCTTGTGCACCACCCAGAGGTTGGTGGATCAGGATTCTCGAGTGAGGCAGAGCCATTCGCTTGCCTTTGGTACCGGCAGCCAGCAGGAATGCGCCCATAGAGGCAGCCTGTCCAAGACAGATTGTGCAAACGTCGGAGCGGATGTGCTGGATTGTGTCGTAAATTGCCAGACCGGCAGTTACTGAGCCACCCGGGGAGTTGATATAAAGTCTGATGTCTTTATCAGGATCCTCTCCTTCCAGAAGCAATAGCTGGGCGACGATCATGTTGGCAATCATGTCATCAATCGGGAAGCCCAGAAAGATAATCCGTTCGCGCAAGAGTCTGGAGAATATGTCCATGGCTCTTTCGCTGCGTGACGTCGTCTCGATGACGGTCGGCATAATCATCGATGGGCCTACCACCGAGCTTATGCTGAACAGGTCTCTTGAAATGGAGCCTAATTGCATACTTTTGTCCTCTTTAGCCATTTGTCGTCCTTGAACTTGAATCGTCTACCTTGAGCGTGTTTTGGGCTATCGCCCTGGACCGCTTTTTGTCTTCACCCTGTTAAAACCTGGAATTTCCAGCTATAGCGAGATGGGCTTGAGATACGTTTGGAGAACCGGAGGAGCTCTTGAACTCTCGTCTGATTTACCATGGTCTACAAGCCATCAAGTTACATTATCTCTCAATTTTTAGCTTGCAGCGCCGCAATTTATCTCTAATTTTCCTCCTGGAAACCGGCTGCCATCTTGGTTGCCAGCATGCCCCCGCTCTGCAGAGTCTCGAAGCCGAGCTCTGCAGCCGTGAGGCACGCGCCTGCGCGGCCTATTCCTTATCAGCTGTGACTTCTTCCTTGGCTTCAGCTTTCTCTTCTTCCTTGGATTCAGCAGCTTCGGAAGTTTCTTCCTCTTTCTTTACTGACTCTTCGGGAACGAAGTTAACTTCGGCGTTCTCCACCAGGAAGTCGACTACTTTGTTGGTGAGAATGTCCTCGGTCACTTGACGCATCAGGTACTCATCGCGCCAGAGCTCTGCCAAGCGATCATGGGGAATCTGGTTGTGCTCAGCGATAGCAGCCACCATCGGCGCAACCTCTTCCTCGAGCACTACCATTTCTTCTTTTCGGACTATTGCACCGAGGACGAGACTATGAAGAACTCTCTGTTTGGCTTCTTCATGTTGGCCCGAACGAAGTTTCTTGAACTCGTCGGATTTCTCGTATTCGGCCCATTCCTGTCCGTTCTGTTCAACATAATTCTTCAGTTGTTTCATGAGCAGGTCATGCTCGCGCTCAATCATCGAATCTGGAATATCCACATTCGATGTTTTGACGATCTCTTCCACGACCAGGCGTTGTGAGCGTGCTCTGTTCTCCTGGTCGATCTCCATCTGCATGCGAGCTTCTACGGCTCTCTTGAGGTCATCGAGTGACTCCTGACCAAGAGATTTAGCCAACTCGTCATCCAGGGCGGGAACTGCCTTCTGACGTAACTCTTTGAGAGTGACTTTGAAGTTGGCTGGTTTGCCGGCCAACTTGGTGTTGCGATAGTCCTCAGGGAAACTGACGTCGACGTCGGCGACGTCTCCTGGTTTCTTGCCTACGAGCTGTTCGCTGAAGCCAGGGAGGAACGCGCCTTCCTTGACCTCGAGAGAAAGACCCTCTGCTTTTCCGCCCTCGACGAGCTCGCCATCGACATAACATTCAAAATCGAGCAGTACATGGTCGCCAGTGGTCACTTCTCGTCCTTCGATCGGGACCAGAGAAGCTCTTTGTTCGGCGATGTTCTTCAATGCCATATCCATTGCGTCTTCAGGAAGCTTGGCTTCCGG
>CAYTDR010000574.1:0-5574 GCA_964436185.1 uncultured Candidatus Obscuribacterales bacterium
CAAAGACCTTTATATGATGGCTCTGCAAGAGGATCCCAAGAATATAGACGCGGCGAGGCGAATCTCCGAGCTCAACAGTTCCATGAGCACCGATCCGGGCACCACTCCATTGATCGCCACAGCCGGCGCACTGCCTGGAGTACCGCACACCGATTTGCCCGGTTCTCCTCCGACAGCTCCCAGTAATGGTTTTCAGAGCATGTCGAACATTCCTCCAACCGCACCATTTTCGGTGCAAAAGGCTCCCGAAGGACCGGCATTGCCGTACCTTCCCGGACCATACTCTGCAGGGACAGGAGCCGGAACGGGAACAGGAACACCAGCGTATCCAGGTAATCCAGGACCGAGCGCGGACCATCTTCAGAATATGACAGGATTTCTTTCTTCTTTGCGAAACCACATGGTCAGCCATGAGAAGGAGATGAAGAAGTACGAAGACAAAGTAATGGTTGATATCGGCAAGGAGTCACCACGATCTTCCTCTTCCGATGCAGATGGCGAGGACATCGGCGGCGGTATCAAATTGCCTAAGTTGCCGGATCTTTCTTCAGACAAAATTTCGGAATTAGACACGAAGAAACTGATTGGTTCCGACGACATAGCTAAAATGCTGGGCAAGACGCCTTCGGCTAGCGTCGCTGATAAGGAAGTGTCTTCTGCAATTGCCGAAGGGGCAGAACCGAGAGTCGGAGATTCTTCGCTTGCTAGCGGGCTATCAGGGCTCAGCGGTCTGACGAAGGATGGAGACTCTTCTCTCTCTAGCGGGCTTTCAGGTCTCAACGACGGAGTGTCAGGAGCGGAGTCAAAACCAGCACCATCACACTGGTCAACGCCCTGGTCGAGATCGTCCAAGCCGGCAGGATTGAGAACGGATTCCGATTCGGGCTCCACTGGTGGAATCAGGGGCGAGGAAGGTATAACGAAAACGGCTGTTCCTCTGCCCTCAGCTTCAGACAGCGCACCAGCTACTGCACCGTCTATAGTGATCGATGGCAACACAATTGCGGCACTGAAGTCTCAAATAGCCTCTAATCCAGCTCTTGGACAGTTTGCCAATCAAGCATCCGCCATGCTCAATAGTGGAAAACCCATCGATCTCAGTGGTGCACCGCAAGCCATTCAGAAGCAACTATCAAAGATGTCGACTGCGGACATGGACAGGATCTACAACTCCATAAAACAACCTCTGGCTTCGAAGCTCGGCATGAAAACCGCACCCGCACCCGCACCCGCTAAAGTTGTCGCCAAAGTGAAACCCGCTGTTGCACCACCCAGAGGCAAAAAGGTTCCTCCGTCCACTGCAAAGAATATTGCCAAGAAATCACCACCCGTAGATCCGCTCCTGGGTCAAAATTCTGTGTCACGAGCGCCTTTTAGCGCATCAACCTCGAGAGTGGGTAGTCAGACAGACAGCGGGCTTCCATCGCTGACGGTTCCTCAAATGTCTACAGGATCATCGAGCGGATTACTGAGTGCCATGTCTGGTGCCTCACCGAATTCCGTTCCTGTGTCGCAGTATCTGGCATCGAAAAATGCACCAGAAGCTGCCAGTTCTGCAGTCGCGGCCAGCGAAGGAGGTGCTCTCGCCTCTGCGGGAAGCCTGCCGATGTCCGGTGCGGTTCCGAATCAAGTTGGCAGCATCCCAGGCATGAACCAATATGCTGGTGCATACCAGACACCGATGATGACGCCACAGACTGCGTCTACCGGCATGTACCCCAATGGTAATGATATACCAGCGCTCAAGCCACCGATCGGAACACCATCAGTGCCTCACTTTGACGGACAACCCAAGTTGCGAAGCTACATGGCGCCACCTACCGGTGGAGCGCCAAGAATGGATCTGACCGGAATAAGTGTGAAGGGCAGGAACGTTCGATTGAATGTTGTTTTGCACAACACTACAGGCAGTAACATGGTCATCCCTCCATCGGCGAAGGCGTTGATGAGAAAGGCTGGTGCTCCTGACCTGCCAGTTAAATTCAAATTTGCCAAGGACCAACTGGGCGCTGGCGAGCAAGTGACGGGATACATAACTATTCCCGGACAGAAAGTCGATCCGACAGCCGATGTTGTGATACCAAAATTGGTAGCATCCGAAGCCGGCGCGCAGGATGTTCATCTGACTGTGCCTGTGTCGGCGCTGCAAGAATTTCTCCGATGATCCCCACTCTAGAGGGCAAGGTTCGCTATGCCTAACCAAGACACCGCAGGCGGTAACGCGATCCTGCCTCCTACGAATGAGACTCTCGGAAGCTCTGTAGATTTGAGCCCGAGCCTGACTGAGCACAGACCTATTGAAATTAACCCAGACGAGGCGGTCGAATTGAAACCGAAGCCAGCCAAAGGGCAACAACCAGAAGCCTTGCTCGACTGGTGGTTGGCTATATAGTTGAACTGACTCCATTAAGTTTCGCGCTTGATACTTGACTGAACTCGAGTGTTGTTCATGTAGCGGCTCAGGTAAGCCACCAAATGGAGTGCCTTCCTCAGTAAGCCGAGACGAATGTATTAAAGCACAAAGGATGAGGTGTGCACTCATCCTTTGCGTTTCCGAACGAAGTTGATCAAGTAAAGCTAGTAAATCAAACCACCTGCCACCAATCTTGCGATTCATCCATCGAAAGCTGCGTGGAATTCACTTCTACCATTGGTGCTACTAGGGTATCAACTTGTCGTACCACTGGTATTTCCGCTTGCAGAGTGTTTTGACGAAAGTCCATCGTGTTGCCTGGTATGAAAAAGAATGAGAGTGCGTTATTCATTTGTTCGAGTGTTTGAGACATAGAGCCTCCAAGCCACCTCTCTCAAGTTGGAGGAGGAGGTTTGAAATTTATGAGGTCGGACTGGGGTCGATAAGAGAATAGTAATCGACAATTCTGTCAAAATCCTGACCAAGAAAATTATTCAAGAAAATCAGCGGAAATCCAGCTAAGCGGCTCGTTTAGTACGATTGCACAACATACAGATTCTGTCGAATTCCTGACCATGTTAAGGTGCGCATGTACAGCATTTGTGTTAGGTGCCTCGTTACCATAGTCGTAGACCATACAGAGTCTGTCGAAAGTCTGACCAAGTGATTTAAGGCGCTCTGCGTAATTCAGTGAAGAGCGTTGAAATAGCTTCTTTCTCACGATTAATCTGCATACGGTTACTACTATAATGTTGACCGACAATCAGCGACGCAAAATTCTTTGCAAATTCTTGGCACCTCCGCGACACCATTCGTGCATGCCAGTGGCAATGATATTGAATTACACAGGTAGTCAATGCAAAAAGTGGGAGATGGAGTCAATCAGCTGCTCCGGCTGCTCGATGTGGGGATAGTGCCCGCAGTCATCTAAAAGTACAAGATGCGCACGCTCAATCCTTTCAGAAAGTATGCGTCCGTTCTCCGCCGGCATAAGGTAGTCTTCCTTTCCATGGATAACGAGCACAGGGCAATCAATCCGGTCCAGTGACTCAGAAGAATCGAAGCCTCTGAAGGCCTGCAGCTTCATCTTCAATACGTGGTCAGGTGTGGGAGGATTGCCGGTGTCTTCGCATATCTGCTGAAGCGTCTCGTAGTGCTTTTCTATCGATGCCGACGGCATCGAGATGGACAGGAAGTCGAAAAACACTTCACAATATGTAGAGCCACTAGGGTTGCGCACTCGTTCTAAAATCTCGGCACTGGCAGGCAAATACACAACGCCACCACCCGTGGTAGACATCAAAACCATTCTGTTGACCAGCTCGTTATAATGTTGATAGAACTCCATGGCGATGCATCCGCCCATGCTGTAACCAAGTAAATTAATCCTTGAAACACCAACCTCATCGATTATTTCTCGCAGATCTGCAGCGATTCCCGAGAACGAGATTTGATCTCCTTCGTGCAAGGTTCTGCTGCGACCGCTACCGATATGATCGAATACGATGATCTCGAAGTTCTCAGATAATTGTTGAATGAATTTCAGTGTCCAGGTTGCAAGAGTACCGCCGTAACCGATTATCATGACCAGTGGACAAGTCGAAGGGCTTCCATGACGCTGATAGTAGATACCACTCTTTGAAATCCCTTCTATAAATTGTGTCTCCATTTTTTCCGACCAAATTTATCCCTATGACCAATCGAGAAGACCTGCTGCAAGCACTCGTTCTCTAATTTCTCGATTGTATTTCTCATAGCACGGATTGTCCAGTTGAGAGGAATGACAAGTATAGGTTCCTCTCAATTTGACACACTCAGCCAGTTTTTCGAAGATCGATTCCTATAACTGGAACTGTTCTTTTTCCTTCGGCGAAGAATTCTGCGATAGCTTGTACTGCTGTTGGCCCACGTGCCAGGAGCAACCAAGCAAGAAACGGAAGGGCAGCAAGAATCGGGTGCCCTGGAAGGGACTACCAAGGTTGGTGGCAAGCCGATTGTTAAGCAGATTCTCGAATCGTGCGTCGAATGTGTCGGGAAGCCAGGGGCGTTTGGCTGCAAATGTCTCGGGAGCTTTGTAACCGAAGTTCAAACCAAAGATGTTGAGCACGGGCGTGCGCGCCCTGTGCGGGCCAACGAGGAACGGATCTCGCGAATCCTGTAGTCCGGTCATCATTTTGTAGTCGGTGTAAGCCCACCAGTTTCGTTTGCCATTATAACCAATTGCGGCCACAAGCGATTCACGCCTGTCGTGATCGGGAAACCTGTCTTCGACCGGTTCGGTCTCTTCACCATATATGCCACCATTGGTCATCTTTGATCCGCGGAGGTATGCAACCTGCACTGTGTTGGAGAGGAACCCGTTCCAGCCGAAGCCGTCACGCGAGTTCTTTAGTTCCATGCGGTTTTCCACGCCGTAAGACTCGAGTCCAGAAAGAGTTAGCCTGTTGTAGAGAGTGCTGTTCCCGACTACGCCTGAATCACCGAAGTTGGAAAGTTTTTTGTAGTAGAGATTCGTTCTCAACATCATACGTGAGCCGATCTGCTGCTCGACACTGGTGTCGGCAAGGCATCCTCTCGTCGCCGACATCGGGCGGACTGTTCCGTTGAAAATGCCATTTACTTGGTCTTGAATGTTCGGTGGCGTGGATAAAACGTCAACAGGAGGCGGCATGAATAGGTTCGAGAAGGAACCGCGCAGCACCATTCGTGGCGTCAGGACTATCGCTCCGCCGAATCGTCCACTTGCCTGCGCATTGGTGACCCGTTGCGTTTCGAAGGGCTCAGCCAGAAACGGAGAAACCCCTGGAATTGCAGCCAGCAGTTGAGCGACTCGCTGCGTATTTCCAAAAACGCCGTGGTAAACATCGGCTCTTACACCGGCGTCGAGGGTAATGCGCTTGAGTATTCCCGTAGTCGGCCGCCATGCGTCCTGGAAGTATGCGCTCTGCAGATATCGAGATCCTTTGTACTGGCCCAATCCATTGACGAAATTGGGTCCTCCCTGCAATCCGGTGAATGGACTGATCAAGGCACCATATGGAACATCAGGATTGGTTGGATCGTTGTTGTAATAGAAGGCGCTGAAGTTGGTTCTAACCGGACGATACTCCGAGAGGAAGCCCGCTGCGAGGCGCGGGGGGTTGAGACAGGGCTGGAGGCTG
>CAYTDR010000575.1:0-5574 GCA_964436185.1 uncultured Candidatus Obscuribacterales bacterium
CCGCCTCTTTCCTCAAGCTCTCTACTTCAGCCATCTTCTTGTGGTATGGCTCTAACAATTTTTCCTTAGCGTCTTGTATTCTCCGGATCTCATCCGGGATACGTATCTCGGGCTGAGTACCGGTAACTGGCGGTTCTGTGCCAGCCTTTTTAAGCGATGTAGAGAGTTCCGTTCCTGGCTCCAGGTCAACTACATCGACGGGTGTTTCTTTTGTTGGAGCCGCTGCTCGCCGAACCCACTCTACCTTCAGCCCTTCCAGCGTAGTTTCGATGAAACCGTTCTTGGTGAGCTCGACGACCGAATTTCTTGCCTTTGCATCCCGAATATAGCGATCGATAATCTCAGGAGGGCCGCTATATTCAAAACTCAGGTTGGGCTCGTTTTTTGGTTTCTTGAAGGAATTGAACTCAGACTCAACCGATGGCTGCGGCCCCTTCGATCTTGGTGTCGGTTTCATCGCGCGAAAGAGCGCACTGGTAGCGGCCACAGTCAAGAACGAGAGGAACACATCGCCACCTTTGACGTCCAGTCCAAGGTCCTTGGCTGCGTTCTTGAATCCCTTCTCTAACACAGGAGCTGTTGCGACAAACTTAGTTTGATTGCGGAATTCGCCCATGACAGTCGTGGCGATTTTGGCAAACCAGGGATCGATTGCCGCCTGAGAATTTACTCTTGCTGCATTAGCAGTCATTTTTGCGATGACCTCGCCGTTTTCCTTGATGAATAGAGACTTGGCCGCACCGGTGAGTTTCGATAGCGGCTTGCCGATCACATTCCCTAGGCCACCACCAGCGATATTAATGGCGGTCATCTGAAAGAACTCAACCAGACGTGGAACAGCGACATGTTCGAAAAAGTCCATGTTTTGCGGAGCACCATAAGGCGATGTAATGACTGCACTTCGGTTGTACTCGCCCAGGGGGCAACCGTCACTGCGAATACCGCGCGCTCTTTGCATTTCCCTTGTCACATCACTTGCCAAAAGCATAGCGCCGGTTCCTGCGGCAGCCAGAACAACCAGCGGGGTGGCAGTCCCGAATGTAAGGACAATAGTTGCGGTCGCCAATGTAGCTGCTGCTATGCCGGCCGCCAGCTCCACTCCATCATGCTCCAGCCAACGCATAAAATCAGTTCTTGTCTGAGCCTCTGGTGTCTTGAGAAATTTGAGGAATCCTTCAAGGTTTCGTCGCTGGTAGATCTGTGCGTTGAGCTGAGTCAGCTCGTTTTCTGCCTTTGAAATCTTTTCGCTCCAGTAGCGGTTATTAATCATGCTCTCATTGGGAGCTAACCCCGGCGGCAACTTGGCAGTCATCTCAGCCTTGATTCTCTGATAATCAGTATCATGGGGAGAGTCTGTGGCGCATTTTCTCTTGAGCTCCTTGATCTCTTCCCCTAGACTATGCTGCCGTAAATAAGTCTTGCTTTCGAAGGAGTAGTTTGGTGCCATCAGTTGTAGTACCGAATCGACGGCTTTGATTCGACTGGAGAGTTCTTCTTTTGATTTTGGGTCTTTGATCGCTTCGTCAGCCAGCGCCTTCTTCCATGTCTCCCTCAATTCCATCAGTTTCTTACTGTCTTCCATCGAAAATTGCTTGAGGGTATCCTCGATAATCCGGCCGCGTCTCTCAGCGTCTCTGATGAACGCATCGAATCTGTCGCCATCATCCTCCATGATGATAATCTGTTGGCTCAGCCCATCAAGCTGTTCGTTAATCGTCCTTGATAAAGCAAAGAGCTTCTGCACTCTCTCATCCTGATCGATTGCATCTAAGCCGACCTTACGTACCCCAGCCGAATCAAGATATTCCTTGCCTAAGTCTTGACCGCCTGGAGGCTTGGGTTTGATGCTGCAAAGTATTTCGAGTCCTTTTTCAGCGCTCAATGTTCCCGTACTCGCATCAAGCATGACGACGTGGTCGAATTGAGCAAGACCGCGCTCATACAAACACTTCATCGGATTGGCATTGACACCGACGCCTTGCTTACTGAGTTCTCTTCCTAGTTCCGGCGCCAACTGTCTGAGCGTAGGAAAACCGAATCGTCCCAGAGCTTGAGCCGCAATCTCACTTGCCTTTTCTATCTTTCCGGATCTCAACGCCTGGGCAAACCTATAATTAGTTTCTGATACTTCCAGGAGCTGAACTTGCGATTTAGCAGCCTTGACGACTAGCTCTTGTTCCTTGATCGCTTTGTCCAGGGTAACCAGGTCGAAGATCTGCCCTTCTTGCTTTTTGATGAACTCTTGTTGCCCGCTGGTAAGATCGAGGAAGGCACCAACTTTAGTGCACCAGCCCACACCCTTGTCGGCGAATTTTTTCAGGTTTTCCCGAGCCTTTTCTCGAATCTTCAAAAGCGCTGTCAGGTTGCTCTGCTGCGTGGAAACTTTGTCCCTGGCTTCTTTGAATTTGTCACTGAAAAGAACCTCGGGAGATGGCAGTCCCTTGAGATTTTCGACCAGTTTGGAGCCGGAGCTTGCGTCCATACCAGCCAGCTGTTCGAGCAGTTTCGCAGAAGAAACGAACCTGTCGCTACCAGTCAACAACCTCCGAACGTCGGGTGGCAGAGCGTTAAAGGTGACGGCGTCGATCGACTGCAGCGAAAGGTCGTTTATCATTCTGTCGGGAGCGAGCGGTTCTGTCGAGTCAGTGATTGCGAGCTTAACACTGTCCGGCAGACCATTGAAAGTCGCAGCGCTGATGGATCTTCCGCCTAAGCCCAACACCATCCCATCCGGTAACTTACCTGGTGGCAGCCCGAGATCGTTTTTCTGCCGTTCGGTGAGGGAGTTGATTTCTTTGCCGGTGAGAACTACTCTGGAGAGATCAGGAACCAGGTCGAGTGTGCGGATAACGACTTTGTCGCTAGATCCGGCGAGCAGTTTGCGTAGATCATCGCTGAGCAGATTGAACAGTTTTGCATCAAGAGTCTTACCCCCGAGATGCACCTGCCCGTCCATCGGAAGCAACTTACTGTCACCGTTAATGGCCTGTCGCACGACGGGCGGCAAAATGTTGAACTTAGCCGCGTCGAGCACTTCTGATTTTTTTAGTTCGACCTTCTGGCTCTCCGGCATGAACTCCGCACTGCCGAACAGTTGCTTGCGAACATCTTCTGGCAGCAAATTGAAGACTCTTGGATCGACGTTGAGACCTCTCAGCTCCAGGCGCTCAGCAATCGCTAACTGGTCTGTCGATCCAGAGAGTTCCTTTCTAAGCGAAGGTTCTAGGGCGTTAAATACTTCCGCCGGAATAATCTTGCCTTTGACGGCGTCACCACCTAAGGTGGCACCTGGCGGTAGCGTCGACGTTGAGCCAGAGATCCTGAATTTGACTTCGGTAGGAAGACGGTTGAACGTTTCGGCGGATACCGTCTTACCTTCAAGAGAGAAGTCTTTTCCTGTCTCTAGCGGGGCATCCGAGGCGGTCAACTGTTTGCGCAACTCAGGCGGAAGTGAGTTGAGCAAAGTCAAACGATCCATGAGCGTTTCAATCTCGGTAGCGCTGTACTTGTTCATTGCAAGTTTAGAAAGCTTGAGAAGAACGGCATCCGCATGCTCGGCGCCGAGATCGCGAAATCCGGCACCGATACGGGCGGGGGCAGATGCGCGTTGATACGCTTCATCTCCGACTGCTCGTTCGCCTGCGAGAAACTTGGGAACGCCTTGCTGGAACGTGATGTTTTCCGGATTATCACGCATGAGGGCGCAAAGCCGACTGCGAATCAAATCATGGTTGAACTTGAGAGCGTCTGTGTGCGTCGGACCCCAGTCTCCACTGGTCAGCGCCTGGAAAGCCGCGTTCTGCAGTTCTTGTCGCGGTGAACCTTCACAGATTTTTAAGAGTGCCATGGCTGCTTCGTTCTGAACACGATTTGCGGCGGCGTAGTTGGTTTTGCCGTCGGCACCTTGAGCGAGTCTCAGTTCCAGCGCCAGCTCTTCCTTCGCCTCTGGAGTACCCAGCAATCGTAGAGCCGCTACCACGGTCGAATCACCATGAAAGGAACCGAGCGCACCAAGGGCTGCGATTACTATCAGACGAGACTCTTCCGTGGCTCTTCCATCAAAAGCCTTTGCCAAAAGGAGATTGCAAACTTGCTCTCCTTTGTCCACAGGTAAACGATGAGCGCAGAAATAGAGCTGTTGGATGTCACGCTTCTCGAGGTTATCGCATAACTTCTTCAAATCATCTGCATCCAGCGCATCTCCTATAATGAGCAGACTTTTTACGGCATTCGCCCTGGTGTCATCGCTATGCAACGAGGCAAAGAGTGTATTGCGAATGGCATCAGGCACATCGTCAGGATTTATTGCCGCCACCATAGCCAGTGTTGGCAGTCGTGTGGCAATCTCTTTAGGTTCAGCACTCTGGCATTCTTTCAACAGAGTTTCGAGGATCCTGGCGCGTGTCTGAGTATCATTGCGCGCAACCTTGACGAGAACTTCCGCCGCCTTTATAGCCAGCTGGTCACCAGGAGCTTGTGATTTTAACCCATCCTTTTCAACATCAACTAACGGATTAGCCCTGCTATTGCTTTTTCCGGCACCACTTGCGATGGCAGTGAGAATCAGTGCAGCCTCTGGATTACCTTGCTCTGCAAGTTTGAAGAATTCGTCCATATGCTCTTTGAATGACTCGCCAACGCCGGTGCGACCGTAGTAGAGGTTGTTATCGCTGGTCGCCACTTGTGAATATACTTTTGCCAGAGACTGAGAGCCGGGAGTTCCCACATCTTGCGTAGACGGCAATGCTTTGTAAATTCCCTTGAGCACCTTCTCTAATCTAGCCGCTTGCAACTCTGCTTCTTTCGGATACCTCACAGAGTCAACTTTCCTTACAGGTCCAAGCAAAGTCTCTTCGATAGTCGCCGCCAGCTTACGATCACAATTGTCACCATTTATGATACCGCTCAGTGCCAGTGCGAGCGCTGAGGATTCCAACACCGACAAACCACCTTTCGCGCTTGTGACCTGACGAAGTCCCTCTACTGCCATCGCTTGCAGTTTAACTCGCATCTCCGGAGTCAATTCGGGAAGCCGAGGAACGTCTAATGCCTCAGTCTCCACCAGCGACGAGTCAACGATCGCCTTCCAACGCTCGCTTTGTTGAGGCGCAATTGTCATCGCAGTTAGAACGGCGCGCGCATGTTCGCTAGAGCCGGCCAATACGATGATTGTTTTCATCGCCTCCTCAGCCTTAGCTGGGTCATTGAGGTCAAAGACCGCCAAGTCAGTTTCTACATTTGCCAGGGCCTTCTTTGCGCTTTCATTCTTTCGCAGCACCTCTTCCTCAAGGCCTTGTTTGGCGAGCCTCAAAGACTTCGGCGATGGTTCCGGTCCCAACGATTCTACAATTGCTCTACTGCGCAGCTCGTTCAACCGAACCTCGGTCTTAGGAAACTCCTTCTTCAGGAGCACAAGAGCTTCTTTGCCTTCTTCGCCGCCAGCTCTAAGAGTTTTGATCAAGTCGTTTACTTTCTCTTTGCCGCCGAGCTTCTCGGCCAGCAAACCGACAATTCTTTGTGCCTCATCGTGACCATCATCATTAAGTTTGACCAGGTCGCTCAGTTGTTGAGCTG
>CAYTDR010000576.1:0-5571 GCA_964436185.1 uncultured Candidatus Obscuribacterales bacterium
TTCCCTGCCATACAGAACACCGACGCCTGTCGGTCCCAGCATTTTGTGAAACGAGAAGACGAGGAAATCGCAACCGAGCTGACGAACTGACGTGGGCAGATGCGCCACGCCCTGCGCGCCGTCGACCAGCGTGACCGCACCCTGAGCTTTTGCCAGCGCTATCAGCTCCTTCAACGGAGGAATCGTGCCAAGCACGTTGGACATTTGCGTGATGGCGAGAAGCTTTGTTCGCGCACCGATGACTGTGCCAGCGTGCTCCATATCAACCCGCCCGTCTTCTGTCAGCTCGAGAAAGACAAGCTTGGCACCACGCTCTTGCGCCAATTGCTGCCAAACGACGAAGTTTGAATGATGCTCCATGGCGGAGAGAACGATCTCGTCGCCAGCAACAATGTTCTGCCGCCCCCAGCAATTCATGACTAGATTGATTGCTTCGGTGGCGTTCTTAGTGAAGATAATCTCTCGTTCCGACTCAGCATCAATGAAGAGGCGAACTTTATGACGAACCGCTTCGAATGCCTCGGTGGCTTCTTCTGAAAGAGTATGAACGCCTCGATGAATGTTGGCGTTATAGCCCATGTAATAGTCAGTAAGGGCTTGTATTACTACTTTTGGCTTCTGAGAAGTTGCTGCGTTGTCGAGATAAACCAGGTCCCTGCCACGGATTCGGCGCAGGTTCAAAATCGGGAAATCTCGTCTGATTTCGCTGACGTCCAAAGCGGCATCCTCTTTGTAGTCGGTTGCCCGTGAATTCGAATGACTTCTGGGTGTAGCGCAATGGTTCATGTGCAGCTTACTGGCTCTATGTTCGGTATTTCGAGACTGGTGTGGCGTTAGTGTCATATATGATACCTGTGGCTTTTGAACTTCTTGGCTTAAACTCTCTTGGCACGCCGGCTTTCTGCTCTCGTCCGGCCTCTCATCGGATTAGCGTGGCGCTTCCACCGCCCGACCGATCCATACTTCCTCACCTCTCACCTCTACTTGCCAAACGGGGATGGGAGTGACGGCGGGCAAACATAATGCTTTGCCGGTCTCAAGATCAAACCGAGCTCCATGCCTTGGACACTCAATTTGCTTGTCGATCAGCTCACCCTCTCCTAAAGGGCCATCATCGTGAGAACAGAGATTGGAAACAGCATAAAAGGAACCTGCGACATTGCAGAGCGCAATACTCTCGTCTCCATGGTTGAAGATGCGAGCCTGCCCTTGCGGTACTTCGCTTACATTGGCAATCTTCTGAAACTCGTCTGTCATTTTGGAGACCTCTCAACCTGTCGTTGAACTGTACCTAGGCTCTCTTGAATTCAAATTTGAAAGCTTAGAGTCATTTCGATTAACAGTGAATTCGATCGCTTATCAGGCGATTGATCCAGTCTTTGGCACCTTCGATCTCGCAAGTTTCCATCACTGCATTGAAGAAGCCGATAACGATAAGGTCTTCAGCTTCCATCTTAGTCAGACCTCTGCTCATCAAATAGAAGATTTGTTCTTTGTCTATAGGACCCATAGTGGCGCCGTGTGAGCATTTCACATCGTCAGCCAGAATCTCGAGACGAGGAATCGAGTCCGCACGAGCGTTTTCGCTGAGAAGCAGATTCTTGTTGGTCTGATACGCTTCGATCCGCTGAGCGTCTTTGTCGACCTTAATGTTGCCTTGATATGCCGAGACAGCATCATCTTTGAGAGCGATACGGAAGTCGATGTTTGACACCGTATCCGGTTGCAGATGATTTTGCACGGTGTCATAACTCAAGTGTGTGTGGAGACTGCCAAAAACGACACCTCTCACGTCAGCACTGGCACCACGCCCGTTAAGATCCGTGCGGATATTTGATTTGAGTTGCCCGCCATGCAGGCCGATTGTGAGCGAGTAAAGGAAAGCATCTCTATCGATTGAATTGTAGTTGCGAACAATGGAGAAGTGTTCACTAGAGAAATCTTGCAACTCCAGATAATTGACTTTGCTGCCTGACTCCAGGTAGAGGTCGACAACTGCATTGGAGAGCTGCCAGTCGATCAGTTTGGGGTTCCATTCGCCTGCATGCGCGGAGGGAGACTCCACTGTCGAGCTGGTGAACACGTTGACTACATCGACGCGAGAATTGCGACCGGCAACCACGAGTATTCGAGGAAAGAGACTCTTGCCCCTTTTAGTCAGTTCATTGGCGATCAGGAATGCACCCTTCACGTCCACATCGTTGGGAACATATAGGAATGCACCGGTCCCGAAAAGTGCTTCAGAGAGCAACGACAAGTTTTCTTCCGACGCCGCTCTCCTATTGAGAAGATACTCTTTGACCAGGTCACCATGCTTGACGATGGCATCGGATATGGTGGTGAAAATCACGCCCTTTTCCGCCAACTCTGCCGGCAGCTCATCAATGAGATAACCGGCATCGGTATCAGCGACGATGGCGCGAACGGATGGCAGCGTCGTTCGAAGCTCTTCCAACCATTCGCTCTTGCCGAGGCGTTGTTCTGAAACAGCCGGCTCTTTGCTTGCTGTTTTCAGGACGTCGACAAGAGTCTTTCGCCACTCATCCTGGCGTTTGTCGGGAGCCGGAAGTTGATTGTATGCCTCCCAACGAGTCAATCTTGCCCCGGTTAGCCATTCAGGCTCTCCTTTCCTTGGCGCGATTGTGGTTGTCTCATTTCGAGTTATGGTGCTTACCATCTCCTGCTCCGTCATTGTTCTATAAACCTACTTTCGTTTGGGGTTCTAACCCACTACCCCACCGAACCTTCCATTTCCAACTGGATCAAACGATTGAGCTCAACTGCGTATTCCAGCGGCAACTCTTTGGTGAATTGCTCGAAGAAGCCGTTGACGATCATCGCGGTCGCTTCATCTGCCGTCAAACCACGGCTCATCAGATAGAAGAGTTGTTCTTCTCCGACCTTGGAGACGGTCGCCTCGTGCTCGATTGAGACATCGTTTTCATCAATTTCCATGGTCGGATAAGTATCAGAACGCGAATGCTCGTCAAGCAAAAGCGCGTCGCATTTCACTGAAGTCTTGACGTTGGTGGCGCCAGGTAAGACTTTTACCAGACCGCGATATGAGGTTCTGCCACCATCTTTGGAGATGGACTTGGAGATCACGATAGATGTCGTGTCCGGCGCGCAATGCACCATTTTGGCGCCAGCATCTTGATGCTGACTTTCGCCGGCGAAAGCGATTGAAAGCACTTCGCCATGCGCCCGAGGACCGGTCAAGTAGATCGAGGGATACTTCATCGTTAGCTTGGAGCCAAGGTTTCCGTCCACCCACTCGACCTTCGCATCTTCTTGAGCGACTGCACGCTTAGTGACCAGGTTGTAAACGTTCTTCGACCAGTTCTGAATCGTCGTATAACGAATATGCGCTCCCGGCTTGGCGATCAGCTCGACCACCGCTGAGTGCAGCGAATCGGTGGAGTAGATCGGTGCCGTGCATCCTTCTATGTAGTGCACGAAACTACCAGGCTCAGCAATAATGAGCGTACGTTCGAACTGTCCCATGTTTTCCGCATTGATGCGGAAGTAAGCTTGCAATGGAATCTCGACTCTCACTCCCGCCGGAATCCACACGAAACTACCTCCCGACCAAACAGCCGAGTTGAGCGCGGAAAACTTGTTATCGGCAGGCGGAATGATAGTGCCGAAATGCGCCTTGACGATCTCTTCGTGCTCTCTCAATCCTGAGTCCATGTCCAGGAAGATAACACCCTGTTTTTCGAGATCTTCTCGGATCGAGTGATAAACAACCTCTGACTCATATTGCGCCGTTACACCAGCAAGAAACTTTCTTTCCGCCTCGGGAATGCCCAAACGATCAAATGTATTTTTGATGTTATCGGGCACGTCATCCCAGTTCTTCTCCTGTTTCATCGAAGGCTTGATGTAATAGAAGATATTTTCGAAGTCGATAGCATTTAGAGCACCAGTATTGCCCCATGACGGCATCGGTTTCTTCTGGAATATTTCCAGGGAACGCAGCCTGAAATCGAGCATCCACTGCGGCTCATTCTTGCGCCTGGAGATGGTCTCGACGATTTCGCGCGTCAAGCCTCTTCCCGACTTAAATATGTAGTCTTCTTCATCACTGAAGCCGTACTTGTAGTCCTTGCCCAGTTCTCTAAGTTTCTGGTTCTGTTCGATAACTCGTTCTGCTGACATAAATGCCTCCTTGCCGGACTACACTAATCCCAGAGTTTCTCTGGCTGCGTGTTCTTTCGTGACCCAGTCGTAGCCCTGCTCTTCCAGTTTGCGTGAAAGCTCCTCACCACCAGAGGCGATGATTTGTCCATCCTGGAATACGTGGACAAATTGTGGTTGCACATAATTGAGGATACGTTGATAGTGCGTGATTAAAAGTATGGCTGATTCTTGATTGACCAGCTCTGTGATTCCCTCTGACACCGTCTTCAGTGCGTCAATGTCCAATCCTGAGTCTGTTTCGTCCAGAACGGACAACGCCGGCTTGAGAAGTGAAAGTTGCAAGATCTCGAGGCGTTTCTTCTCACCGCCCGAGAATCCGTCGTTGACATATCTAGAGAGAAACTCATTCGATACGCCCAGGCGGCTCATCACACCGCGCAGCTCCTGGCGAAACTCTTTCACCGGAACCTCTTTACCGCGAACCGCCTTGGTAGAGGCACGCAAGAAATTGGATACCGACACGCCGGGGATTGCCACAGGATATTGGAATGCCAGAGCTAATCCGCGCTTTGCTCTCTCGTCGGGAGAAAGCTCAGCAATCTCTT
This sequence comes from uncultured Candidatus Obscuribacterales bacterium, assembly GCA_964436185.1. Taxonomy (GTDB): domain Bacteria; phylum Cyanobacteriota; class Vampirovibrionia; order Obscuribacterales; family Obscuribacteraceae; genus CAYTDR01. The sequence continues at coordinate 4,749 of CAYTDR010000576.1, forward strand.
CTCCCTTGAAGAGAATGCTCCCCTTAGTCACCGTGTACTTGGGATGTCCCATGAGGGTGTAAGAGAGGGTCGACTTTCCTGATCCATTCCGTCCCATGAGGGCGTGGACTTCACCAGCGTTGATCACTAGATCTACGCCTTTGAGAATCTCTTTGCCTTCGACAGACACGTACAGGTTCTGAATGGATAACAATGGGTGACTGGGCTTCATCTGCAGCTTTTCGCTCCTATTTCCGCAATTCGCCTCGCTATCAAGTCCGATGCCCCGTGGGGCTTAAGGAGTCGATTCTTTGGGCGTTCTAAATCGTACTAGTTTATACTCTTGGGAACAAGCTTAAAGATTCTAAACCTTAGGCGAATTGGCTTTTACAGATATAATAGTATCAAAAATATAGAAATCTAGTCCGTGGTTAATAATGGTTTTTGGTTTCGATGGAAACGACCATCAATTCTGGATTTCAGGTGACGATAAATAATTGATGGAAGTGACAGAGACGTCAGGAACCTGCATAAATAGCGCTCTTCACGATCTATCAGGCAAATCCAAGGTGTTTTCGGGGTAGTCCTGCTTTCCAAAAACCAAGCACGGACGACAAAAAAGAAAAGCTGCCTGTTTTTCTAGCCCCAACTCGGCTTACTGGAGGCTCTCAGGCTATTGAGGGGAGTCTACAAGATTTTCTATAGAGTCCCTTTTGCTTCTTGTTTGCCGTCGCCGACCGAGCCAGAGCCCGGAAAGGACGCTATATTGATAGAATCCGGGAATCCTGTCATGCTGAAAGAAGAAATGCCTGCCAAGATATATGGAATAGCCTTTAATTAATAT
>CAYTDR010000577.1:0-5571 GCA_964436185.1 uncultured Candidatus Obscuribacterales bacterium
TCGCAGTCAGAAGTCACAGTATATAGAATACTACTGGTACCTGCTCTACAACGGGTTGGTTTCGATTGCTGAGTTCAACAGGTTGATGGACCGAGTCAGGTAGATTCACGTAATGCAGCGGAACTTCAAGCGAGCGCGAGAAACAGTTCGAGTTTAAATAGGGAATGGGCGACGCTTGCATGGCGTCGCCCATTAGTTTCTTGCCCATTCTCGATTACGATCACCGAGTCGCTCGCCCTCCAACTGCGGCTTACGTTCGAGCGATGCTCAACAAGGAAGACTTCACCAGTTGAATCTTGTGCCCGCTCCAAGAGAAACCCTGGGGAGGGCACCCTTACGTTTCCAGGTCAAATGCCGACTCGATCCTTAAAACGTAGGCGGTTTGTTCTGAGTTACATCGATTGCTTTTCTTTGAGCAGCGTCAAGAGCCGACATTCCTTTTTCCTTGGCTCCCTTGAAATTTTCGCTCGCATTGCGGAGAATTTCTGCGCCTTGCTCTTTCAATTCCTGTCCTTCTTTTTTTACTTGCTCAATCGCCGGTGCAGCGCTGCTGGCAATTCTTTCCTGAGCGCCTCCGAGTGCGGTTTGACTCTTTTGAAGCGCTTCCTGAAGCGATGCTGATGTGGAACGCGCAATCTCCTTACCTTCCACCTTGAGAGTTTTGCTCTCTTCCTTCACTTGTTCAATCGCAGGGACTGCCATATCGAAAATCTCATGTCCTTGTCGATTTACCGTATCGATGGCTTCGCATCCCTTGCCCTTCAAATCGCAATATTTGTCTTTGATCTTCTTTCTTAGCTCCGTGCCCTTGGAAGGGGCATAAAGAAGGCCTACCAATAAACCTCCCAACATTGCAAACAGATAGTTGTTCATTACCGTTCTCCATGGTTATCTCACAGAAGGACTGCCGATCAGGATCGGGTCTACTGGGCGAGACGTTGTCTTCACGATACTATTAGCATGAACAAATGATTGTAAGGCGGTGCGGTCGTTGCTGTACCAATCGCATCGCTCATAGTGGCAGTAGCCCAGGTGGGGAGCAAAACAGGCTCCACACGCGGGTTGTTACGAGGAGGTCCGTCTAGTCGCCAAAGCATGGAGGTCGGCTTTCATGTGGAGCGCGCTGGGGTAGCGGGCGGCAGGATCCAGTTTTGTGGCTCGGCCTATGATGTTGTCCAGAGCCTCCGGAACATTGGAGAATTTAACACGAGGATGCGACTCGCTCATCGGTTCAGGATCCTCTCCAGTAAGCAGAAAGTACATCGAACAGCCTAGCGCGTATAAGTCGCTTTGAGGCATCGCTTTCCCTCTGAACTGTTCCGGTGGAATGTAAGATTGTTTCCCTACGACAACTGCTGTTCTTCGTGATTCTAGCTGGTGAGCGACGGTAAAGTCGACCAGCCTGATACTATCGGTGGTATTGAGTATGAGGTTTTCAGGAGTCAGATCTCTGTGCACAATTGGTGGCAGCATCTCGTGCAAATATTGGAGGATGTCACAGATTTCGATTGACCACTTTATTACGGACGCTTCCGTCTGAGTCCCTGATGTTTGTACAATGTTTCTCAGCGAGTTTCCCCTAATGTACTCGAGCACGAGGTATCCGCGGTGATCCTCAACGAAGCAATCCGTCATTTTGACAATTCCAGGATGATCGATTTTGGAAAGCAGCTCCGCCTCATGATTGAGTTGAGCTGACCTCTCTTGAGAGAGGGACTCGCCCCTGTGGAGCGGAAGGATATATTCCTTTAAAACAACCTGACAGTCAGTCGGCTCGCCTTCGCTGGTCGATAACTGCCGTGCGAGGTATGCGAAACCCTGTCCCCCAGCACCGATTACTCGTTCGATCTGGTACTGTCCCTCATTTAGAATTGTTCCTGCTTCTAGCTGTCCCTTTCGGGCGCGCTCGCCTGGCGTGGAGAAATATTCGAGCCAGAGCTTCGTATATCTGCTGTCTTCCACTTCGCTCTTGATTGCCAGCCTGGGAAAAAGAAGCGTAGCTTGTGGAGCCTTTTCTCTCAGCATAGTGACGAGCGTCTCGTCGTCGATCCAACTGAAAGCGTTTTCCCAGCGAAGTTTATAAATGACGCCGTCGATTGTTTCAATCAAGAGAAAACTATTCGCGCCTCCGAAGCTGGTGCTACCGTGGATTGCTTCTACCGCCCAAATCCTTCTCCAATCAATGGTTTGATTTTTTATTCGTCCATATGTTCGATCGACAGACATATAGGCTTTTTGACGTGCCACCAGGTCGGCTTTCCTTTCAGCCGAACTGAGAATTCGTCCCAATTTGATACCAGTTTCGTTGGTCTCAATTATTTTAAGCTCGTGTCTCGAGCGCCGGTGATTCGAGTAAAAGATGGTGCCTGAAAGAAGAGATAGAGTGCATATGATGGCGAGCGGTAAAATCGCCGATGCTGATTGGGCGAAGTTGAAAAGGAGTCGAAGTAGCCACTCGGCGGGATTTCGATAGACAAGAAACAAAATACAGGTGAGAACCACCATGACACCGAATGCAGTGAGGAGCTGCCGGCTGTCGATATCTACGGAAGCACGCTCTATGACGCGTTTTCCACTAGTGGAAATGTGGCTCGGTTTTTGCTGTTGGTTGGCTGCCATCTTCCTCTTTCTGATCGGCACTATGAAGCGGTTCCAATCTCAATCTGTACTCTGAAGTGCAGACTGTCCATGATTAGTGTTTGTCACCTCCTTTAGTCGTTGCTTTAGTTCGATTGCATCGTTAATGCGGTCGCTCGCGTCAACTTTAGTGCAGTCGGCAATCAGGCGATCAAAGTCGGCTGTTACAGCAACTCCTTCTGCACGTGGGGAGCTTTCGCTAAATGGTTCCGGATCGCGCCCGGTAAGAAGGTAATACATCGTACCGCCGAAGGCGTAGATGTCGCTTGCAGGACATGCTTTTCCTTTGAATTGCTCCATCGGGATATAGGCGGACTTCCCTACAACGGTACCAGTTGCGGTGCCGATGAACAGATTGGCAGCTCCGAAATCAATCAGCGTGAGACTGCCATCCCTTTCGAGCAGTAGATTTTCCGGAGTTAGATCTCGGTGCAACAATACCGGCGTCCGGGAGTGAAGGTATACGAGAATGTCTGTTAACTCACCTGCCCACATGAATACGAGCCGTTCGGACTGAGGACCTTTCTCTTCGACAAACGTTCGCAGGTTCTTTCCGATGATATGCTCGAGGATCATGAAGTGGCGCGAGTCTTCAACAAAGTAGTCGAGCACTTTGGCGATCCTCGGATGATTGATCGCGGCAAGGAGTTTGGCTTCTCTCTGAAACATCTCGAGAGATTTCGTTCTTAATATGTCGTCTACAAGACCGGGGAGGATCGCTTCCTTTACGACTACTGTCGACTTGTTTTTGTCTTCTGCGAGATAGACTGCGGACAGTCCTCCGAAGGCGATTTGTCCGATAATCTTGATTCTGCCGTTTTGCAGTGTGTCACCGGAGTCGAGTGGAACCACCACCGTAGAGCCGAACCTCTCGCTCAGATCGGACTTCCACAACCCGGTGTAGCTTAAGAGACTTCGGTTTCCATCCCCGGGCCGGAGATTGAGTTTTTCCAATGCATTCTTTGGAATCATCTCTGCCTCAGGGCAGTAGGTAGTAATTGCGAGAAGGAGTCGTTCCAGTCCGTCTTTCGACATACCATCGAGCTGCAGCTCGACCGTTTCATTGCCGACAAATCCGAGCACGAGCTGTTCCGGCGAGTCCGCCGTGGAGCGTTCGTCGCGGGTAAACATGACTAGCTGTAGTTCCGACCAGGCTCGATGAGTTTTTCCTTTAGCTGCTCGCAATAGTACTAAAGGCAGTGTGATTCCCCGATGATCAGCGACGATAGCAGTGTTGTCGACGGATACAACTCCAACCAGAACGAGTCCAATCAATCCCAGTAAGATAAAAAGACAAGTGACAACCTCGGCGGGCATCAAGAAGAAGACAGCCCCAATGAAGGACCCTATCAGGGCATAGAATATCTTGCTTTCAGTCAAACTAACCGTGCTGGAAAAGAGACGGGCAAAGATTCTCTTACCGCTGTGGTGGTCGTATTTGACGATGTGTCTTGGCTCGCCGAGCTGTGTGTTTTTCATCTATCGGTAATGACGCTCAAGCAGTTTCAGCTGCTTCTTAAACTTAATCTGGACTAGTTAATAACTACCATCAATTTGCCTGAATTTTCCAAATCCTACACTCCTCTGACATGTTCTTAGCCCGATTAGATTACACCTCGCGCTTCATGTCCGCGGTGCGGTGCGGAGCGATCGGAGCGACACTATGGTTTGCTGGAATAAATATCGAGGTATGGAAAAGAAGGCAATTCCATGGCAGATCCTCTGCTAAGTACGGTGTATTGAACTATGAAACTACGTCTCTTGAGCCTGGTCGGTCTGGCTTTTTTCGCTTTACCAGCCTTTGCATCACCGCTGGAAAGTGAGTTCACGTCACAGGCACGTCAGTATGAGGAGCTCTTTTCGCAGGGCAAGGCGGCCGAGTTGGCCAAGCTCTGGACGGAAGACGGAGCCCTTGAATTATCTGACGGTCAAAAGTACAACGGCCGAAAGGAAATTGAAAACTACTTTCGGCAGGGTTTTGCCCTTGCCGGGCCGAATCCGCTAAAGGTTGAGGTCAAATCTGTTCGAACCATTGTTCCTGAGGCTGTTGTTATCGAGGAGGGCGTCACCACTCATGGTGGCGCGACAAAACCTTCCGCTTCATACACGGCAATGCACCTCAAGGGTGCTGATGGTTGGAAAATTGTCTGGGCAGAGGAAGAGTTGATCGCCAACACTCATAGCCTCAGTGAGCTCGAGTGGTTATGTGGTGTGTGGAAGTCCGGAGCTGATGCGCAGAATCAGCTGGAAATGAAAGTAGAGAAGATCGAGAACGGCAAGTTCCTGCAAGTAATCAGTACCGTAGGAAAGACGGCATCGAGAGGAATTATTGGGTTCGATCCGCTTACCGGCAGATTGAGCTCCTGGCATTTTGATTCGCAAGGTGGTCATGGAAAGGGGCAATGGGATACCAGCCAAGGAAAGTGGCGGTTGATTGCGGAGGGAGTTTTGCCTGATGGCACTGTCAGTAATGCCGCGTTCGTTCTCAAACCGCTGTCCAAGGACAGCTTCAGCTGGCAATCCACTGATCGATTTCTGGGCGGGGATAGTCTGCCCGATACCGGGGTCATCGTACTTAAGCGTGTAGGAGCAGGAGAATAATGATGAGCCCTCGCTATTTCAAACGTCTGGCACTAACTTTACTGATTCTCGCTGCCGTGGTTCCTTTGTCGTCAGAGGTCGCCACTGCTCGCGGTGGCGGCGGGTTTGGTGGCGGTAGAGGCGGATTTGGCGGCGGTGGCGGCGGCATGAGAGGCTTCGACGACGGCATGCGCCCCGGATTTGACAGGGGATTCGGAGGGGACGGAAGAGGTTTCGGAGGTGACCGAGTTGGAGATGGGAACGAAAGACCCGGAGGAATGCTGGATCAGCACACTCCAGTGTCCGAGTCAGACCTGCGCGATGGTGCAAATCAGAACTACAACTGGTCACACC
>CAYTDR010000578.1:0-5564 GCA_964436185.1 uncultured Candidatus Obscuribacterales bacterium
AAGACCTGGGACGGTCGTGACATCATCCAGGACGGCAAGCCCGAGTTCCGCCACGGCAACCACATGTGGATCAGCATCGGCAGCATCGTCGTCGGACTTGGCGGTGCCATCTACCTGGGCTGGCTGTTGAACAAGCTGCTCAAGCAGTCGAAAGAGACGAGCGACAAAGTCTGGGACTCGAGGCGACTGGCAGCGCGAGTTGCTTTCGACGAGGTCTGGGCTAAGTTCGAGACCGGCGACTTCCATGATGCCAACTACAAGCAGATTGCCCGCATCCTCCGGCAGTTGTTCCGCATCGAATCGCGCTCGCGCAAAGAGATTGAGAAGGAGCTTGGTGTAAAGCATCCCTACCGGACGCACATCCTCTCCATCCTCGACCTCTGCAGCAAGGTGCTTTATGTCGGCAAAATGCTCAAACAGAGCGAGCATCTCGAAATCAAGGCGGTCTTCGACAAGATCGTCCCGCCTCTGCCAGCGCCAGCCGCTGTCTCGGGCGAATCCGCAGCAGGCGCGACCTCAGCCAAAGAGGTGAAAACGGATTTTGCAGAGGGCGACGAGTAGCAGGCGGTTGGCGGCAGGGCGCGCGCTCTGCTGCCAATCTCTCCGTCACGCTCTGTACACGGGCTTTCCGATCAACGGAAAAAAGCAGACAAAGAAGGGAAAAGTAATCATGGACTTCCTGATCACAGTCGTTTTGCAGGTCCTCGTCCTGCTCCTCGTTGTTCCGGCTGCCACCAGTGGTGGTGTGGCCGTTCGCAGTGGTGGTTTCGTTCGGGGCGTTCTCGCCCTGCTGGTCATCGGTCTCCTCAACCTGAGCCTCTGGTTTGCCATCACTCTCCTGACCATCGGCACCGCGCTGATCGCTCAGGCGATTACCTTCGGCCTGGTGGGACTACTGATCAACGCCCTGGCCATCAAGATCACAGGCGCGTTGATGGAAGATGCGTTCTACGTTCGCAGCTACGGCTCGGCATTTATTGCGGCCATCGTCATGGTGGTCTCGAACCTGCTGATCCAGCGCGTCCTTCTGTAATTGGCGCTTAGCTGGCACCTGTCTGACTAGATAAGGTCAGATGCCAGCTAGCGCAGTGCACTCGACCGGTGTGACACCATGCACACCGGTCGAGCCGTGCTCGCGTATACGTACCGCTTATCCGGCGTTTGGTGAACATGTTTTTGCATCCTGATCGAGCCTACTTTCTTGCCACACCCATCGAGCGGTCCTCGATGCTGATTCGTGTCGACACAGGAGTAGCACAATGTTTTTCAGAAGCAAACGAACAGAGACTCAGCCCAAGGAAGAGACGGAACAGTCGCATAGCTTCAAAGGGACGGTAATTCGTCGTTGCACCATCGGTGATTCGTCAACCGTCAATCTGGTGGTCGCTGTCAAAGACGGCGATAAGGTTCGCAATATCGAGGTTCGCGGCTATCCTCTTAGCCACTCGTTTCTCGCCGGTACGCAGAACGGCGATGAAGTGGAGGGTACCTACATCGTACGGTTGTATAACGTCGCCGTGGTGCCTGCGTCGTTCAGCAACTACCTGGTAAAGTTCAAGAACCTGACCTTGGATTCCTGAGTTCTGTAGCTGCTAGTGAGTTATTCACGGAGAGAGCCATCTGCAAGATCCTTGCGCATGGCTCTCCTCGTGTAATCAACAACCTGGCATCGCAGCATGCATATGTGTGTTCCGTTCCAGATGAAACAGAAGAGACCTGTCGGGAAAGGATCGATTTCACCCGCATTAAATATGGTGGCAAATTTTCTTTCTTATTGGCTTTCGCTAGAACTGCGATAGAAGATAGTAGTAGCGCGGGTTAGCTGAAATGAATGCAGAGCCTGGAGAGAGCTGGGAATGGCTCGTCTCCAGGGTGCAATCACTTCAGTGCGTCTCTGAGTTTGGCTCAGCAGATAGCCGGCGCTATCTGCTTGAGCCAGGGACTCAGATGGATCCTCACTCGGAGCCGGCTTCTCCGTCTGCAGACTTATCGTCGGCTGGGAACTTCGGAGGTACCGGAGCCCGGCGAGGGTCGGAGTTGCTCTTCTCGATTTTGCGAGGGGCAAGCGGAATCTCCACTCCGTGGTCGGTGCAGCTAGCCGTCTTCTCGGTGTAGGGAGTACCGTCCACCGTGAAGGAGCGCCTGCAGTCATTGCCCTTGATGATCGGGACCGAGGTGCCGAAGAGCGTGCCTTCGACACAGACACCGGTCCAGAAGCCCGGAGCGCGACGGTCGTAGTCTCGGAGGTGGCCCATGCGGGTTTCATCCCACAGGAAGCCGACTTCGTGGAACTCGCTGAAGGCGAGGTTGACGCTGGGCAGCGAGTGCTTGGCACGGCTGATCCAGCCCGACGAGACCTTTCCGTCGAACGACCGAACGATATTGTATGCGCGCTGCTCCCACTCGACGTAGGACGCGTCGCCAGGGTGGCGTCGGCGGAAGTCGCCGATCATGAACAGCGTGTCGTCGTTGACCAGCACCGCAGCGCCGTAACGCAGCACGTGAACGTTGGCGTTCTCGTGCAGGTTGAACAGCAGCTCGAGCGACTTGGGCAACGAGATGGACGGATTGGAGGGCATGTCGGAGGCGTCCGGGTGCAGGGCAGCCCAGTTGTCCCGGAACCGCTTCGTACCCTGAATCCATTCCATCAGGCGAATTTCGTTCGGCATCGACAGGTGAGTGGCGGAGGGGACGTAAATCACCTTGCCGCCGCTCGCTTCCGCGAAGCTGCTGATGAACGCGCCGCACTTTTCGCCGAGCGCCAACACCTGGTCTTCGAACCCGCCCGCTTCCATGCATTCCTGCACTTCAGGCGCGTCGGGGAAGTCGTGCAGGTAGTTGCTCTTGTCCTCGCCGAAACTCTTGAAAGCATCCTCATCGACCATACCGCCAAGCATGAAGATGACTTCCGGCTTGGTGGCTCGCAGATACCGGTGGAGCAGTTCCACCAGATTGCGGTCGTGGTGAGGGTAATACAGGTGGCCGATGGCGACCGCGCGCATACCGTTCTTGAGGGTCATCCGGAAGATTCCGGCTTCCTTCAAGGAGGTCTTCGGGTCTTCCTTTACGACCACACTCTTGAAGTGTGTACCTTTAGGCATTGTATCTAACTCCTAGAATTAGAGGACCAAACCTTCGCTCTCCAGCCGATTGAAGAACTCAATAACGGCTGGCGCGAGGTGGTCCCTGTGGTCGAGACGAAGGATGTTCGGAGCAGCAACGCCCACGTTGTAGGTCGTGGGAACCAGAAGCGCGGCATGTCCGCCGGAGGCGACACCCATCGCTGTTTCTGGTGAGTCTTCGACGATGAGAGGAATGTGATCCTCGAACATCTGATACTTCTTCTCGCCGGGGCTGATGAAGCGCAGGTCGCGGTCCGGGTCTACACCCAGCTTGGCGACGAGCTCCTTGGTCACACCCTGAGCGATACCGGTATCCATACCGGCGAAGCTGCCGTCGATACGGGGCTCCGAAGCACCAGGCGTCCAGGTCCAGATCTTCACGCCGATGCCGGCATCCTTAATCTCCTTGATTTGCTCGATGGCGCCGGGATAGAACTCCAGGTCACCGTAGCCACCGCGAGCGCGCGTTGCGAAGGAGATGAACGCCGCGACGAACTGCTCGTAGCTGAGTCCGAACTGGGGGTTCGCCCACAGGTGGTAGAACTTCTGGTCGAGCGGGTTGATTGTCAGACCGTAGTTGCGTTGGCAGTACGCAAGGAATCGGCCTGTCCAGTCAACGAGCGTGTTGTGCAGGTCGAAAACAACTTCCTTGGTCCACGTGAAGTCGGAACCGGGGGAGAGAATGCTCTGGGGCGGCCAATTCAGAAAGGCCGGCTTGCGAGAGTCTTGAGTCATGGATTTTGTACTCCTGGGTAAGAAACCCTAGGTCAGCTAGGACAACTGTGAGAGCCGTCCTAGCGTCGCCGGGGGCCTTTAGCGGTCGGAAGCTCGGTAGATAATACCGTTGTAGGTAAACACGAACTTCTGACGGCCGTTCTGGGTGACCATCTTGATCGGCAAGGGTTGAACGTGCAGCTTCCCACCGACAACGTGACCCGCGCCGACGGCCGGGTGCCAGTTGTTGAGAAGGTTGGCGTAACCCATGTAGCGGTGATTCGGATTGACCAGGTGACCGAGCTCGATTGCCCGGATGATACCCCTGGTCGTCTGCCGAACACGCAGACCCACGCGGTGGGTGTGACCATGAACGACCGTTCGACCTTCTTTGTCGGCATCCGAAAGGGGACTGGAGCCGGGAGTAGGACGGACGATGTAGCCGTGGTGGAGCAGCGTGTCGTCGTTGACGAGGATGCCGCCACCGTAGCCGGACTTGCCGTGGGTGTCGTAGAGGAACGTGAACGGGTCTCGCGCGTTGTAACCCATGAGCCCGTGGAAGCTTACCAGGGGTTCACGAGTACGGAAGTCGAGCACTCCGCCGAGAGGACTGCCGTCATCACTCAAGAAGCGATGCACACGGTCTTCATGGTTCCCCATGATGTAGAACGTGTGGTAGGGGTTCGCGTAATGGACGAGCTCATCGACCAGGCGTCGAGTGTCATCCAGCTCCTCTTGCAGGTTGACCACCGTACGAGGCGGTTTGGACCAGCGCGAGAGAGCGAACACGTCTGCGACGTCGCCGATGAACATGAGCACATGCGGCTGAAAGTCACGAAGCCAGTGCTTCACGGCCCACATGACGAGCTTGTCATGAGCAGGCACGTGAATGTCCGGCAAGATTGCTACCCTGGTGTTCTCGGGCAGTTCCACCGGAAGGATTCCGCGGAACGTCAGATACCCGTCACCTTTGTCCTGGTTAGCAGAGCGAATGCCGTCGATTACAGCCTGGCGCACATGCGCAGACTCGACGGACGAAATACCTCCCCTTCGGGAAGTTTTGGAAGTTGCCATGGTTACTAACTCCTTCGCCTCGGTTAGTTGTTTGGAGGCGTAACTAGGTGGTTGGCTTGCTGAGCTATTCGCTTCGGGTTCCCATCCATTGCGATAGCTGTCAGGAAGCTGCCTCGTTACGCAGACGAGGCGAGTTGTTGAACTCTGGGAGGAAAGTCCCTAAGAAAATCTGCCTATAGAACCCAAGCTCATTGCTTGCCGGAGGCAAAGAGCTTGTGGATTGAGCGATGTGGTTCTGGGGAGTTTTTGGACGAAAGATTCCGGAAAAGATGAAAGTTGGTGATATCGATAGGTTACGTAACAATTCTGCCTACGAACAACAGAGGAAACGGTTAAGGACGTGTAGGTAAGCAGAAACTTAGGTTCTCGTTTGCAAGATCAAGGCCTTATGTAAGAAATAGCAGAGCTAACGGAGTTTCTCGAAAACCGCAATACATGATGCCGCTTGACAATCGAGGCTTGATGTAAGGGGATATTTATAAACGCTCTATCATCTCAAAGCCTGAATATCACAACGACTAGCACGGCTCAGTGAACGAATCATCTTTTCTATATATTCGGCGAAACCCTTGCACTGCCAGGGTTGTAAAGGGGTTGCTTGGCGAGCCTGGAAACGCAGTTGCGGCAGTCTCAGAAGGTGGAAGCCCTCGGAAT
>CAYTDR010000579.1:0-5559 GCA_964436185.1 uncultured Candidatus Obscuribacterales bacterium
GCTGCTGAATAGCCCGCCCCTCTGCTAGAGAAGCTGCCTCCTGAACTGATTGGTTTAGCCTTGGCTATATACTTTCCTTGCAGCTTGTCTACTTCTTGCCAGACCGCTCCCTGGTTTGCTGAGTACTTCGCGGCAACTTTCAACGCTTTGCTTGCTACCATATTTGGTGCTGACGCAAATCGGCCTTTGTCCTCTGAGTTTCGTTGCTGCCACCTGCCGCTTTCAACGCAGAACGAATCGATGGGTATCTTGCCTGCCTTAGGTGGCAAGATCATGTCATTCTTAAGCGTGCGATCCTGCTTGCCTCCCTTTACGATGTCTCCGGACTGGATGAAGACCGCCACGTTGCCTTTGTTTTCAATGCTGAGTTGGTTGACATTGCCTGTTTCATACACCGTCACCATCCCTTTCAAGAGCGCCTCGTTGAGCGTGACAAAGCTTCGCTTGGGACCCTGGTCTTGTCCATGAATCAAATAAACAGCCAAATTGCCGCTTTTGAACGGTCCGGATACCGCCATTGCCAATTTCGGTTTCGCAGCAGAGGAATTGGATTTCTGCGTCTGCGCTTCCGCCGTGCTGCAGGCATTAAAACCCAGAACCACGAGAGCGGAGAGTGCTAGTGATACGTGCGAGAGTCGTCTCTGCAACGACCTTCTCTCAAAGGAAGCAAGTGCGAACATGTGGTGAATTCCTCCGAATTGAGCATGTGAAACCCAAGTCGAGGTAAGCGATCGTCCCGAACATTTTTTCGTGGCTTATCTTAGAGAACCGACTTGAGCAGCGTTTTTACGAAACGCTTGAAGAACACCTGTGGTCCAGTGTAGCTTTCGGACAAATTGGAAACTCCAGGGTAATTACTGAACGCTAGTTCGACTTTTTTCACTCTTTGATCTGCAGTTTCTTTTGCTCTTTATTTCTGTTTTGCATCACGAAAGTGCGAGCGAGTGGAAAGCTGAGAAAGATGAAAAGCAGTATATGCAGTGGGATGTAAGACTGCAAAAACTTGAGCAAACCGAATGCCAGGAAGGCGGCTGCAATGTAATAGAACAGGATCACTCAGGTTTTTGCTGGCGCCTGTTATTTTGGAGTCGGACAGATTGAGGCTCTCAAGCGCTTTGAGACCGGCGATAGTAGATCGAAGTGACTGTAGTCGACTACCGGTATACCATCGTGCCAGGCTTAAAAACTTGCTCAATGCTACTATAACGCGTTTGCTCAGATGACTTGCAAAGCCGTCGACCGTTGATTTGTTTCACAATCTGCACGGCGAAACCATCTATAATGTGTCGCGTTCCGCACTCTACTGCCCCTGAAAGGCATGGAGTCGTTCTGTTTATTTCCTCTTGAAAAAGCGAGTGTGTTGTCGTGAGTTTGTCCGGAAAAACAATCTTTATTACTGGTGCTTCGCGAGGCATCGGTCTTGCAATGGGTTTGCGCGCCGCCCGTGATGGCGCCAATATTGTCATTGCGGCCAAGACTATTGAAGAACATCCGAAGTTGCCGGGCACGATATTCACGGCGGCCGAAGAGATGAAGAAGGCCGGTGGTCAGGCGTTGCCGTTACAGTGCGATGTTCGCTCCGAGGAAGAAGTGGAAGCAGCGATCGCAGAAGCGGTAAAAACGTTTGGCGGCCTCGACATTCTAATCAACAACGCCAGTGCCATTTCGCTCACCAAGACAGCTGATACAGCAATGAAACGATATGATTTGATGCAGCAAGTCAATGCACGCGCTACATTCTTGTGCTCGAAAATTGCCCTTCCTCATCTCAAGAAAGCGGCTAATCCGCATATTTTGAACATCTCTCCGCCACTCAATATGAGCCCGCGATGGTTTGGATCGCATGTTGCGTATACGACTTCCAAATATGGAATGAGCATGTGCACTCTCGGAATGGCGGAAGAGCTGAAGGGCGACGGAATCGCAGTGAACTCGCTGTGGCCTGAGACGGCTATCGATACCGCCGCCATTCGAAATCTTCTTGGCGGGGAAGAAGCTGCAAAACACAGTCGGGTACCCGATATCATGGCGGATGCCGCCTACATAATCTTCAATCGTCCAGCTCGAACTTGCACAGGCAATTTCTTCGTTGATTCGGAAGTCTTGAAAGAAAGCGGCGTTGCCGACCTGGACCGCTATGCGGTCATCGCAGGAAGCCGCTTGATGCCGGACTTCTTTCTCGGCGAGTAGGCAAAAGAGCTGCCTTAAGTAAGCTTGTTAGAACGTAATTGGGCGCCAGGCGATTTATCGTTTTGGCGCTTTTCGCTGGTGCCGAACCCCGCTGGGTACGCTTATACTGTGTGAGCGTTAATTGTACCGAGCGATAAACCACCCCTCTGAACGAAAAGTGGTAAAACTGATAGAGCATGATTGACGGTCTAAAGTAGAGAGTTCAATGTCTTACGAACGTGCGCTGATTGCCTTCAATCTTCGTCGGTGGAGTCTGGCGAAGAAGTTGCTGTTCGACGAGCTCGCTCGGGAACCGAACAGCTCGGAAGCAATGACATTGCTAGCTACGTGCGATTACAACAGTGGCGACAACAATGCAGCAATCGAGCATAGCCGAGCCGCCATTGCTCTTGATACCAAAGCGCATTATGCATTTTACATCCTGGGGTTAGCTCTTCGAGCAACGAAGCAGCCTTTTGAAGCAGAGATTGCCATCGAAGAAGCGATTACAATCGAACCTACCAACGCCACGTACCTCTCAGCGCTCGCTTCCATGCAGTTTCCCCGATCTAAAAAGCGGCTCGAGCTAATTGATCGAGCTCTGAGCTGCGATCCCAATCATCTCTGGTCGCTGTACCAGAGGTACGAGATTCTTCGAGACACCAGGCGAAACGATGAGGCTGAAATTGTTCGTCAGCATGTCCTTCGACTTAATCCCGAAGATGCACAAATGCATGCGTGGTCAGGATGGCAGGCCCTTGCTGATTCAAGGGGACAGGTCGACGCACTCGAGCATTTCGAACAGGCCTTGCGAATAGATCCACTTCAGCACAAATCCGTTGATGGTCTGAGAGAAGCGCAGTATCAATTGAAACATCCAGTGCTGACTCGTTTGAAGCGATTCAATTGGGACATGTTGACTTGGCCAGCCGTGATTATCTTTGTTATAGGAGTCATCCTGGCCGTTTTTGGTCAGCATTCATCTCTCGATGTGCCGGGAAACGGTTTCTGGATGATATTCCTTATAGCATTGGGTTGGTGGGCCCTTTTCGCTTCGATTGGTACTCTTGTATCCGCGACTTACTATATTGGGTTTCGCCTCTCGCTCCACCGTTCATTGAAAAAGAGCGAAATTCCTGATACCGGGTCTCCTGGTGATTGGAAAGGCCTTCTCTATGGTATCGTATTCGGTGTGATACTAATTGCGACCGATATTGCTTTGAAGTCGGATCAAATACCAGTATTTCTTCCCGGGTGGCTCTATTCCGACTGGCGCCAGATGGCAGGATCCTCGGTCTTGGGTGGATTGATCGTAATATTAGCGCCGTTTGTATTCGTCGCTGCAGTGGGAACGTTGTTCTACTCCGTCGTTTCTTTAATTCGCTGGAAGATGAAAGGGTCGCAGTTATCTACGCGTTTCTTTAATATGTGTCTAATTGCCTTCGATAGTGTTCTAGTTCTATTGATTTACGCGCTCGTAGCATTCACTGGACCGACCGGCTGGATGATCTTTGTGGTAGTCGCCATGGAACTCGTTATCCTGGCAATTCCACTATCACCGTTCTATCGAGAGTTCGTAAAACGCAAACTTCGAGAGCAAAAATAGAATTGTTTTCGCTTCGGAGACGGTGACTTTTGTTGAAACCATGTGCGCGAGCAATTGCCGACGGCGCAGCTAATATCTCAAATTGCGTTGAAGGTTATTCCCGGTCTCTGCACTAAATACCAGGCGACTTAATCAATGAAATTCAGCGGCTGATTGGTATCACCCGCGGAGGCAAAACCGATTCGGCGCTCAAAGGCTTACCCTGGACCTATGAGACTAGCTTTGATGCTCGGCAGTCCTGAGTTCATGAAGCACTAGAGAGCCGAATGAATTATGGTTGAACGATAGTCGGTCGATGGGGAACGCCAGAACGCGAAATGCGTAGCTGCCGAATGAGAATTTGTGAATCGGTATCAGGATTTGTTCTCGAAGTTCTTATGTACTCGACTTCAAATTTAGCTGCCATGAGACGCCAAATCTGTCCGCCACCCAGCAGAACTTCTCGCTGAAAGGGTACTTGTCCAGCGCCATGTGCACATGGCCTCCCTCAGATAGCTTGGTAGCGAGCGTATTGATCTCGTCTTCGCTATCGCAATGAACATAAAGGGAAATCGCCGGTGTGAAAGTGAACGCATGTTTCACGTTGCTGTCGATGGCGATGAATTCCTGACCATTTACGGTAAAGGTCGCGTGCTTCACGGTTCCCTCCGTTCCGGTCTCATCGACACCATATCTCACGATCTCCAGGATTTTTGATTGTTTGAACAACGACATGTAGAGTTCCATGGCCTCTTCTGCCTTGCCGTCGAACATAAGGAATGTTGTGATTTTTTGCATGGTATTTTCTGAGATGAAGTCAGTTTGGGTTCCGTCTAACGCCTGAGCTAATCGCAGTATCTGCTGGTATGGACCAGAACTGCTGCAAACTTGAAAGGCGATGAAATTATAGCGCCTTGATATTCCCTAAGCAAAAAAATTGGCTCCATCGAATAAGATCGACGAACACACACCTACAGCGAGGTCATGACGACCAAATGAAATTCGAGGAAATCAAGAGACGATTGGCGAAATTGGATACTGCATGTGTATGTGATGCCAATAAGTCTATTCGCAATTTGGGCCCATCGATCAGATTGATCAACTCAGCCGAGAAGCTTATCGGCCGGGCGCGAACCGTCAGGTGCAAAGACGATTTTCTCGCAGTCATCAAGGCGCTCGGGGAATCTCATCACGATGACGTGCTTGTCATCGATGGACAGGGCGGCACCAAGGCGCTGGCCGGAGAGCTGTTTGCCCACGAGGCTGTTCGCAGAGGTTTGGCTGGTATTGTGATCGATGGCGCCTGTCGAGATATCGCATCGATTAAACTGCTCTCAATGCCTGTGTATGCGAGAATTGTCAATCCGATGGCGGGCACGACTAAGGAAACTGGGCATACACAGATTGCTGTTGTGTGTGGAGATGCCACCATTCTTCCTGGCGATATCGTATTTGGTGACCAGGACGGTTTGATTGTTGCCTCCGAAGAGGAGTTCGCTGACGTATTGGATAAGGCTGAGGAGCTTCAGCGGCACGAGGAGAAAATACTGGAAAGCATTATGGATGGCAAGTCCTTGCTCAGTATGTTGAACGTGGACGAGCATTTTCAAAGAGTGAGCAATGGAGAAGAAAGCAGCCTTCGTTTCACCCATTGAATGCGGAGGTATTTCGTTTGCAATTCTGGGCTTCGATGATTCTGTTCTGTTGGTTGTCCAGGAGTTGAATATTCAACACCTTGATTGCTACGAGCCGGTCTATGAGCGTTCTGCGCCCCTGGTAAACCACGCCCCTGGCGCCTCGTCCAA
>CAYTDR010000580.1:0-5557 GCA_964436185.1 uncultured Candidatus Obscuribacterales bacterium
AATCACCAACTTTCGGTCAGAGCGCTAACTCCTCATAGAGCGGCTTGCACCGTAGTCTATCCCTACACTCGAGGTTTTTTCGGCAGAACGAGGCCTTGAAAGGTGTCGTCAAAGTTCTAAATTACTTTTCTTTGATCATTTGCATATCCTTTCTTGTTGATAAAACACATGGGAGGCAACCGAATCACGAATGAGACGGACAGCCGCAGTCCGCCGCTTGAGTCTCAGGCAAAGAGACAAATGTGTTCTCGGCCCTAGCAATCGACTCATGACGATCGTGAGGATCAAGTGTTCGGTGTCTTTCGATCTTCTTCTTGAGTTCACAAGCGAGCTGAGTCAAGTCCGTTCGCTGCTCGATCAGTGACCTCTCAATCTCATCCAGAGCGCTGGTCAGCCTGTCAACAAGCGCTGCGAAATCGCACTCATCCACCTGCTGCGGATCGTCCTGGTATTTCTTGAATATGTTCAACTCGGGTCTTATGCTACGCTCAGCCTGAAGGACCGACTGGTGATACCCAGCGATCCCGGACAGCAACTCCATTTTTGCCTTTGCTAGATCTACGAGGCTCGCAGTAATCTCGGTCGATCGCATCAGGGCGATTTGACTCTGCCTGCGCTCACCTTGCGCAATCCATGACTTGAAGAACGCCACAAAAGGGCTGTAGTCAAGCAACACGTATACGACGATGGCAGCGCAGACAACGATCAAAGCACCGATGAGCCAGAGAAGGAAGATGGTGATTGATGGCATCAAGCAAATTCGAGCCGCTGCAATCAATGGCAATTCATTCATTCGAAGTTCCCTTACGAATTCGACTGACGCGAGACAGGTGCTAGACGAATTCGTTAGTCAATCTTGTTACCCGCGAAGTCGCAGGCCAAAGCATTTATGGAAAAAGCGAGACCAGGCAGATGTTGGTGGCCGGGGATATTTTATCCACACGAATGGTGGTATTTGTACTAATCGTCGCTGCGATGCTCGCTTCTTCGTCCCGACCGTCTCTTTAGAGTTCATGTGAATACGCAGTTACATTGCATCAAATACGGTATTACGATCGAGTTTTATTTTCCGGCAGCTTTACCGAGGATAAACGCATTAAATGCCGGACTGGCGGGCTTTAGCAAGCACGCGCAGCGAGGTTGCGGTAAAGCACACTTCCCAACGTAATTTCTACAGTAATAGGCTGCCCAACCAAGGGGCTCAGGGGCAAAAAAACGCATACTCCAAGACCAGGTAAGGCTTTTCCTCCAGCACTGCAATCAAGCTTCTGAGACCACTAAACAAAGAAAAGAATTGGCGATTTCGATATCGAACTAGATTCTCCTCTGAGAACGAAGTGTCGTTCCACCACTCTGATAAATACGTCGGATTTAGTGACTAATATCAACGACGTAGGGATCTCTGAAGAGCTCCATATGGAAACCTTTTTGACGAGTCACGCGGAACCTGTGATATCAGCTAATCTACGTTCTTTTATCTTGATTATCTAAATACAGGCATGTTTTCTCTTAAATGCTTGTTGCAGACAACAACTTTTGTTCACAGAGCACGTTTTTTGCTCGCGTTTACAGGTTCTTTCAGGCAAGGTCAGAACAACACTCTAACTTTCAAAAACAAAAAAACAAATACGAAGCAAGCCAAGACATAGACCAGCATTAGACGCCCGATTAACCCACCTGCGTGGAACCGGTATACACCCGCTTGTTCGATGACGCCACGAAAGGCGCGCCTGTTTTTCTCTCAGTCCCGGTTGACCTGGCACTTATTGTGCCCATGGGTTCACCGCAAACATCACCAACATGCGAAGGAACAACATGCTCAAGCGTCTCACGAAAGTTCTCTCCATGCCCGCGCAGTGGCTGCGCCAATGGCCCCAAAGCGGACCGCGCCGATGCCCCGAGGGCTACAAGGTCTTTTATTTCCCTCCGACGATACTGGCGGAGAACGGCAACGACGGGTCGTGGCAGGCACTGGAGTCCCTCGGTCTGGTGCGGATGGCAGACGACTGGTGCAAGAAGCACACGCGACCAGTGGCGGTGCCGATCGGGTGGCGATTGGAAGGTGTTCTCACCTCTCGCTGCCTTCTTCGGGACTCGGGCGGCGTTCAGCGGGCGATCGTTCAAGAAGGCTGGAGCCGTGGTCTCCCGACTGCTGACGGGTGGGTCATGGTCGTACGCAGGTTCTACACGGGTCACCGCTACGTGGGCGACTACGAGATGGTCGGCACCGTGCTGGATCGCGACCAGGGCGACGCTGTCGTCCACGAGACGGAGATGCATCGCCGGCGCGAGTACGACCACAATGGCGGCGCTTCGGCCGTTACGGGCGCGGCCATGCAGTGGCTGGACGCCAACCACCCCGGCTGGCGCGCGCTCGACTACGGACGCGCCGCTGCCGCGTAAGCGCGAGTAGCTACCTTCGACCGACCGGCGCACCGCACATGGTGCACCGGTCCGGTCGAAGGTCGAAATCGAAACGACCTTTCTCGCTCAAACCGCACTATGACCGCACGCAGTGCGGTCACCAAGGAGGTCTCAATGCCACCGGGTTTCGATCCGAGTCTTCTCTTGTACGCCATAATGCTGTTTTCCATCCTCATGGTTCTGGTCTGTCTGGTAATCACCATGTCCCGCGCCAGGCGAGGGCAGACCGAAAGTCAACCAGACCGGCTCATGGACTGGGGATTCGGTATGCTCCTCAAGGCCGGCCTCGACGTGGAACGGGCCTCGCGCGGTAGCAAAGATACCCAGAATGCCAATGCACTGGTCAATCTTGCCACCGTGAAGTACCTTGAGGCGCAGCGGCACCGGCACTCTCATCATGGACTTGTCGCCAGGGCCGCCGTGTCAGAAATCGACAGGCTGTGCCGCCTGGCCATCAAGCTGGCCGCTGTCGATGAGCGGTCCATCGAGCCCATGCCGAACTTTGACGAGAGCTGAGCGGACTCGACGGTACGTGGAATAAAAGCCGCGACTCTTCAGTCTGTTGCAGTTGACCAGGGGGAGGCAGCAAAGTCTGCCTTCTCCTGGTTTTGAGCTTCGCCCGATGATACTATGGCTTGTAGCACAATCATTTCCAGCAAAGAGGTGAGGCTGGAGTGGATCCCTGCTCGGCTCTTTTGAGGCCGCGGAAACGGCGTCTACCAGGAGCGGCGGTATCGGCAGATAGAGGTCGCGTTTGGATACCTTCGCTTCGGCGAGGACGTCCTTGACTCCATCTTCGATAAGGTGCGGCATGATCTGTTTTGCCCATGTTTAGCTCAGCGCGAACATGTACGCGACCTCCACTACTTGTCCATGGTCTTGCTTGGTGGCGGAGCTGGCGATAGTTTCAGCGAAACGCTGGTGCGTGTCCCGAGCCGGCGTGTTAATCAGTCATGGACGTGCTCGCGCTAGATGTGCAAGCATTAATCCCCTCTCTATTGAAATCGCTTATCAAGAAACCATATGGTGTGTCACCAAAAATATTTCCTGCCTGATATTCCAACTAAACCCATTACTTCATAAACAACTGCCAACATAACGACCTTTTAGAGTTCCCGCACGGACTCTGTATAAGCATGTGGCAAGAAAGGAGATAGTGGTGATCGACGTACTAACCGAGCTTGAGAAGCAGCTGCCGGAATGGCTGGAACAGCCTGAACTCTGGAACACGTTGATGATCGATTACCGGCCTCCCAAGGTGGAACGGCTCTGGCGACAAGTTGGCGAATACCGACTGTTTCTCCATTGCATCTACCCCTGCACGAAACGGCAGGCGTTCTTCCACCCACACAAGTGGCCGTCGGCTGTCAAAATTCTTCGTGGCGGATACGAGATGGGTGTGGGCTTCGGCAAAGGCATCAAACGACCGAAAGTCAGCCACACGATCTACTTCGGTCCTGGCTCCGGCTACGAGATGCTTCACCGTGACGCCTGGCACTATGTTCGTCCTGTCGACGGACCATCTTTCAGCACGATGATTACTGGCAAACCGTGGCGTCGCGCCATGCCGGATGTCCCTTCCGAACCGCTGTCGGCGCTGCCGGAAGACCGCTTCAAGAAGCTTCGGCAGCTGTTCTTGCGCATGCTTGCCAAACCTGCTCGCGCAGCCGCCAAGGTGCGATTCGACAGTTAGAACGGCACTCCTGGTGGTTTTGTTCAAGTGTCGCTCGGCGACAAAGTTTCCAAACTGAAAGGCTACGGATGACCGAGCCTGTCGCGATGCGTTCTTGCTGACTTGATTGCAAGAGCCGCGCTCGTGTATCCCAATTCACATCGAAAGGGTGCTCTCATGACTACCGCAGGAAAACGCTCGGGGACTAGCCCCGTGGGCAAGAGGATTCGTTACGTTAAGGGCAGCATGGTTGTGCCTGACTGCCCCATCATTCCGTTCATCGAAGGCGATGGCATCGGCCCCGAAATCTGGGCGGCCACTCGGACCGTCATCGATGCTGCTGTGACCCGGGCCTATGACGGCAAACGTTCGATTGCCTGGCTGGAGGTGCTGGCCGGCGACAAGGCGCGCGCGCAGACCGGGCAATCGCTGCCCGACGCCACTCTGGCCGCCATCAAGAAATACGCAGTCGCGATCAAGGGCCCGCTCACCACTCCGACCGGTGGCGGCGAGCGCAGCTTGAACGTGACCATGCGTCAGACCCTGGACCTCTATCGCTGCGTCCGGCCGGTGCGCTACTTCAAGGGCGTGCCATCGGCGGTGGTGAGGCCGCAAGATCTGGACGTCGTGATTTTCAGGGAAAATACCGAGGACGTTTACGCCGGCATCGAGTTCGAGATGGGCACTGCCAAGGCTCGACGCCTTCGCCAGGTTCTCGCCGAGCTGGGTGCCAAGATTCCGCCTGACGCCGGCATCGGCATCAAGCCCGTCTCTCGTCGCGCCTCCAAGCGCCTGGTACGCAAAGCGATCGAGTTCGCTATCGAGCACGGTCGCAAGGTCGTCACCCTGGTGCATAAGGGCAACATTCAGAAGTTTACCGAGGGTAGCTTCTGCAAATGGGGCTATGAGGTGGCGGTTCAGGAGTTCCGGGATGACGTGGTGACCGAGGAGGAACTCTGGTCGCCCAAGTACAACGGCACCATGCCGGAGGGCAAGGTCCTCGTCAACGACCGCATCGCTGACGCCATGTTCTACGAGCTGCTCGTCAAGCCGGCGAGCTACTCGGTCATTGCCACGACCAACCTGAACGGTGACTACCTCTCGGATGATACCGCCGGTCAGGTCGGTGGACTGGGCATCGCCCCTGGTGCCAACATCGGCGACCGGGCCGCGCTGTTCGAGGCCACGCACGGCACCGCGCCGCGCATCGCCGGCAAGGGATTGGCCAATCCCACCTCGCTCATCCTCTCCGCGTGCATGCTGCTCGAGCACATCGGCTGGAACGACGCTGCGGAGCTGGTGGTGAAGTCGCTGGAGAAGACCATCGCCAGGAAGACGGTGACGGGCGACCTGGCTCCCTACATCAAGCGTTCCAAGCAGTTGACGACGACGGAGTTCGGACTCCAGCTCGTGAAGAACCTTCCCCGGAGTTCCTCCTGGTAACAAGCGAGATTCTACTGG
>CAYTDR010000581.1:0-5541 GCA_964436185.1 uncultured Candidatus Obscuribacterales bacterium
GGTCGGGACCAACTCTTGGACGGGGACGATTGGGAGCATCCGGATTTACTGGCAGGTCCGGCGGCCTCAACACCCATACCTGGTCGCCGTACTTGTCTTTTGGAAAAGAATCCGCAACCGAGTCGGATTTGAAGAGACCTGTTTTAGAATCATTGTGGAGCACCTGTCCGTCTGCTCCGATTATGCCGATGTGTGCGTTGCCGCCGCCTGCGCGCCAATTCTTGCCAAGCCTGCCTCCAAAAATGACATCACCGGCTCTCGCTTCCGAGGCGGGCACCATTTTCCACCCGTTGCGAATCAACTGATCCGATAGCGTTCCAACATTGGCTGAATTGGCGTAGTCATGACCTTCCAGTTGAAGAATCTGCGAGACAGCTGCAGCCCCGGCCAACTTGCCCTTGAATATCTGCGGCTCATATCGCGTTCCTTCCCAGGGACGTTGACCTAAGGCACTTTCTGCCCCTCGAAGAATTTTGGCGCTGCTTTCTGATAGCGCACTAGTAGATTCAGTTCTGCGGTTGTCGTTCTCTTGAGGTTCTGCTGGCGGTGCTGTTGGGATTTCGGTCCTTTGAGCGTAGAGCCTGAACAGCTCTCTACCGGGATTGAAGATTGCCTGGTAGCCATCTCTGAAATCCAATGTCAAATTGCTGTCTTCATTTGAACACCCCGAATCCTGTCGCTCAGAAGACGAACAGTCGTTGTTGCTTTCTTCACGTCGATCACTGTTCCTCAGAAGCAGATCCGGAAGAAACAGATCGCTGCCTTGCGAAATACCGAACCCCGGTAATAGATCCGTGGACCTGGCAGCAACAATGCCGGCATCCGCACCGACATTCCCGGACGCAGGAGCAGCGAGTCCCGGACTGTCGCCGAGTCTTGCAAGCTGGTCGACTTGCACACTTATATCGAGACCTCTTTGATTGCTCGCAGATACAACTGGTAATTCACTGTTCGTGAAAGACGTGATTGGATCACTCCCTCTCGTCAATGGATCTGCGATTACATCATTGAAAAGGCCTGAGTTTCCCTGATTGTTTACCTGTTCTAGCATTCGAAGTTACCTACCAAACTCGCTTGCCTAACTGGGCCTCCCTTATAGGGATACATGTGGAGATAAAGCCTCCATATAAATGAGTCAGCGTTTGCTTGAATCCATCGATCGAAAGGGCGACGAAACCTTTCGAGCTAGTCTCGAATCTGTACGTTTATGCAAAGAGGAAGAGCATTAGCGAAGAAGAAGAGCAGCTGGTCGAGGATTAATTCAAATCTGACCGCCCAGTGCATGCGGGAACATGCATCTTAGATATTGCATCCAATCATTAATTCGGTCAAATTAATTGGAACACCGCAGAAATCCCTCGTCTGCAAAGCAGCATGAATAGACAGCTGTGCGTCCTCGGGCTGCCAGCTCAAGGGTGCAATATCAAAACTATGATCACCGATTTGATTCGAATTTTCACTGTTGCTGTTCTTTGTTCTCATTCGAAATCATCAATTCGGGTGATTCCAGAAGGCGTCTATAAGCCGCTCTCGAGCTCAAAAAACATTCGAGCTGCCAGCGTTTATCACCGGCTGCGCCTGGCTATCACTACAGAGGACAATGAGAAGATTGGTTACCATGGCGGCTTTTCTCTCCTCGGTCAGTTGAATCAGCCTGGTGGCGGCAAGATCCTGCAGAGTGCTGCTGACAATGCTTACCGCACCACTGACGATGGCACGGCGAGCGGATACGATGGCTTCAGCTTGCTGGCGCTTGAGCATGGCCATCGCGATTTCCGGAGCGTAAGCAAGGTGTGTAATACGAGCCTCGTCCACAGTCAGACCCGCCTTGGACAACCTTTCGTCGAGCTCTGCTTTCAGTGAATGCGACACTTCATTTACGCTGCTGCGCAGAGTCAGTTCGTTCGTAACATCATGGTCATAGGAATCATAAGCAAACAGATTGGCGATGTGCCGAACAGCAGCCTCGCTCTGGATTTTGACGAACAGCTCATAGCTGTCGACGTCAAATATGGCCTTTGATGGCTCGCTCACGTGCCAGATTATGACGGCTGCAATCTCAATCGGATTGCCTCTTTTGTCATTGACCTTCAGCACCGGACCCTGGAGGTTCTGCAGCTTCTGAGATATTCTCGTGCGACTGCAGAATGGATTGACAAGGACAAGTCCATTGCGTTTGACAGTGCCGCTGTAACTGCCGACAAAGACGAGAACCATGGCGTCGTTCGGCTGAATGACAACAAAGCCGCGAGTAAGGAAGAGCGCACCAAAAAGGACGACCACAGGCAATATGAGAGTACCATAATCATGATTCCAACTCTCGCCGTAGGAGACGAACAGCGCCCCGATCGAGACCAGACAGCCGATGATGATGCCGATGAGCACAACTAATCCTACCCAGGCAGCCGGTCCGCTCAAGTTCCAGTGCAGTTTCTCTGTCGTCATTTGTGCCCTCGAAGCGTGGAAATCACCGCCCAATCATATCGCCTCTCAAATGGAAATTCACACTTCGCTTCCCGTCGTCGACACAAGTAGGTGCCCAGAAATAAGACCTCGACGCGAACCAAGGTGTTTAGACGCAGCTTTCTAGCGCTTTTGTACGTATTCCCCCCATTTACTCTGAGACGGCAATGCTAGATAGTGTTGCATAAGAAGTCGCGAGGAAAACCAACACCATGCAATTCATCATTTGCAAAATTTGCGGTCACACGATGAACAGAGGCAACCGGAAGTGTACTCGTTGTAAGAGCAAGAACTTGACCTTCCAGGAGTTCTACATGCAAGAAGACTCTTTCGCAATGTGGCAGCGCCTCGGTCGTGCCCAGACACCGTTCACTAAAACCTACGCTAGCGCAGGCGTCAGCCTCCTGCTCGTGGCTGTGATCGCCACCGCAGCAGTGGGAATCTATAGTCACCACACGGGCGTTCTCAAAATCGGAAAACCGAATCTGATAGCGTACAAGCTCAAATAAACTTAGCGCACCCGACGCAGAAATAGAATTCTTGCAACCAGCATCACATTCGCCGATGCTGGTTCATTGTTGAGCCATCGAGCAACCGAATGCTGGCTTCCCAAGCCCGAAAACAGTCATGCCGCGTGAACTACCGCATTCAAAAACTTTACGGATGAACATGCATCAATCGACGATCCAGAAGATAACCCAGACCAGATTGTTGAGGATATGAATCTGCATCGGGACCAGCAAACTTCCAGTCCGTTCGTAAGCGAGCGCCAGAACCACTCCAACACCGAACAGGATAAAAAATCCTGTGACATCCATGTGAATGGACGCGAAGAGAAGCGCGCTAATAATAGCTCCGGCGACAACTCCAACTCGAACTCTCAGCCAGGAATAGATAAGACCACGAAAAACAATCTCCTCGAAGATTGGAGCAACCACCGTACCTGCCACCACCATTAGAACCATCGCCAGAGGGTCCGGCATGGAAGCCAACCCGGCAAGCAACCAATTCGCACGGCTCGTAGACTCGAAGTAACCTGTCAAAGCTTGCTGGATGATAAAAATGATGCCGAGGACAAACGTGACGACTCCATAGCCGATGATGCCAGACTGGATATAGCCAATGGGCGACAATGTCGGCGGGCGAAGGTTGAGCGCTTTCAGTGACAAACCTGCAGGCTTCAGCACCATCATGCTCACGCAAACAAGGACAGTAATAAGAGAAGTGAGACCGGAGGAAAAAAGCAGCAGCGATGATGCTAGATTTCCCTTGTCACCACATACGATAGCAAGCACAAGACTGGAAATGAATCCTGCATAAAGCGCAATCAAGGTAAGCGAAAGGACTTGCCTGCCTGAGAGCGGGATGTTGGGCTCGGCGCGTTTGGAAAACTGTTGCATCATCTGACTTGCTGTCGCGGCGATATAAATGCCTCCAATCGCAAAGAAAACCAGAGTCAAGACAACAAGAGCTTGAATCACTCCAGCAGACTTCTCATAAGCAGCCGTTTCATCTCCCAGAGGCTTTCCGCTCGCCATCAGCATACCCTGCTCTCGCAGCCAACCCGGCGGCAAAGTCTTGGATATGAATTCGACTGCAGTAGTTCTAATCGGCTCCTCCACTGTGCCTTGCAAGGCAGGCACAACGTACTGCTTGAGCGAGCCTTCGACAGCACCCGACTCCGCCAGGGCAGGATCTCGACCTACCTTTTTCAGAAAGATTGCATAAGCCACTCTTATCGACTGGTCATCATTAGCAGTCGATATAGCAGAGCGAAACTCCTCGTCGATATAACCAAGTACGTCATTGGCTCGACCGATCGGATAGCCGATATCGAACAGCCAGCCATACTGAGGTTTCTGGCTCAAATAGCGCGTGAGCAAGGTGTTTTCTGTTGTGATGGAAAACCAGGCAAGTTGATTCTCACTGACTTCCGGAGTGAAACGACTCCTCATGAAGGGGAGCTCCGACACTTGCACAAGAACGATCGTAAGTGTCGCCAGAATCAGCAGAACAGTCACGGCATGGTGCTTTGCCCTGTTCCTTAATATCAAGCTGACGATCAGAGCGACAAAAGTGCAGAAGGCAAACCCAACTGTGAGGAGGGCCCAAATACCCACTATTAAGGCGTTTGCCGGATCCATAATCAAAAACCTATACTACACGACATTGGGACTGTATTATTCCACAAATCCCCAGGCATTCGTCGAAAATATGTGTTCTCAGGCCGGCAGCGGAATGCGAAACCAGAATATGTTTCCACCGCCTGTAGTACCATCTACTCCGATAGTGCCACCATGCGCCTCCACCATCACTTTGCAAAGCGGCAAGCCGAACGAGCCACCTTCACGCGCTGCCGGCAAGGCTCCCGAGAAGATCTGAGCGCGTTCGCCTGCGGACAAAGTGGTGGCTTGATCGTGAACCTTCACCTCGAGCGTGTTATCCGTCTCCCGAGCTGAGACTGTCACCAATGCACCAGGATGCGAGCTGTTAATCGAATTGACAAGCAGATTGATCACCACCTGCAAAAGAATGGCAGCATCTCCAAACACTTCGCAATCCTCTATGTCTGTGGCTAGTCCGACATACTTCTTTTCCGCCAGATAGCTTATGGAGGCAAGTGCACGGCTCACTAGAGCATCGAGAACAATCGGCTCCTGACGCATCTCCAACTTCCCTGCGGCCAGTTTCTCCATTTCGAGCAAGCCATTGATACTATCGATCAAACGTTCGAGATCCTTCTGCACCTCCGCCACACTGCCCCTGGCATACTCATCCAGCTTTCCGAAGAAACCACCCTCGAACAGTTCCATGGATAGAGAAATACTGGTCAGAGGCGTGCGCAGATCATGACTGACCATGGCCACGAACTCTCGTTTCATTTGCTCCAACTCGTGTCTTTCCGTGATATCGGTCATTACGACGAGCACTTTTCGCGCCCCCTGGAAGAAAAATTCCGACAGTTTCAATTCCACAGGAACAGACGTATCCTTGCCAGTTTTCACCTCGAGGGCGTTTGCGCTGCCAGATGGAGTACTCTGCAACACGTCGAAGATAGAGCTCTGGGCACCTGTCAAT
>CAYTDR010000582.1:0-5539 GCA_964436185.1 uncultured Candidatus Obscuribacterales bacterium
GCCAAATCCTTCGGCGCGCCAGAGAGTATATATGAGTGATAGTCGTACTGCACATCTCGGAGTTTCTGCAAGGTACCCTGGAGCTCTCGAAAGACCGCCAAACGCTGCTCTAGATAGGGGTTTTCGCTATCGGATTCACCAGCAGGAAACCAAATGAAAACGCAACCGGCAAACACTAGTGAGAAAAGGAGGGCCACAATAATGTTTTTATCGCGCGATGACATCTTCAGAATCCGTCAGTGTGGTTCCAATGAAACGATGAGCAAGTTAGGAAATGGCGTCTGTCAGAAATGTAGCCGGCCGAGAAAGGTGAGTTCGTGATCCTGCTCATACTCAGGTATCACTTATATTTATTACACTCCGTGCCCTGTTCTCAAACTAAACCAATGTTATAGGACCGACGGTCAGATGAGCCCTGAAAGCGGGACCTGGGTATAATGGCCGAGAATGGTCGGAGATGACTACATGAAGAAAACAGCGGTTCTGCTCGCGTTGTTGCTGTCGCTGACAACGATTGTGCCGGCTCAAGCGGCACAGTCCGATTGCAGTCAGGCAGTTGCGGACTTTAATGCACGTCGATATAAACGTGCATTTACTCAGTTCAAGTCTCTGGCTGAAAAGTATCCGGATAACGAAGTGGTGCACTATTACCTGGCGCTTTGCCACCAGGCGATGGGTCGCATGAGCCAGGCGAAGGCAGAGTACAAATGGATTTTAGAGCACGGCTCGACGAAGCTCAAATCGCATGCCAGGAAAGGTATCTCGCAAATCGGACAAACAGCCGCTGCTGAGGGTTCGAGCATCCAGACCACCCAGACCGCACAGGCTGAACTTGCTTCAGGCACTGGATCTCAATCAGCCGACAGTGCACCTGCTCAAGCAGACGCCAAGAAGACTTCAGCGAAACAGGCACCGTCACAGGGAAAAGTCGCGCGAGTGATCGGTTTCTATGCGGATTGGAGTTCACCCTGCAAGCAGTTTGACCCGGTTTTCGAAGCGGCAAGCCAGAAAGTGACTGGCGTGAAATGGGAGAAGAAGAAAATCGACGAGGACCAGAACAGGTCGCTAGTGGACAAGTTCAACGTTCATTCCGTGCCGCGGCTGGTAATTCTCGATGCGCGTGGGCAGTCGCTCTACAACGGCAAACCACCGCAAGATGAGGACTCGCTTATCGCATTGATTAAAGAACACGATTAGCGCTGGGTATAATACGACAGAGGTAGTCGGAGATGGCATTATGAGAAAACTTTCGGTTCTTATCGCGCTTTCGCTGTGTCTGACGGGTTTAGCGCCCGCGCTAGCGGGAAATTCCGAGTTCAGTCAGGCTCAAGCGGAATACAACAATAGGAACTATGCAGGAGCGCTGGCTCAGTTTAAGGCGTTGCAGACAAAGTATCCCAACAATGAGCTGGTTCATTACTATCTTGCCCTTTCCAACCAGGCTATGGGGCAAATTGGACTGGCGAAGCAGGAATATCAGTGGGTAATTGATCACGGCAAGTCCAACTTGCGTGGACAGGCGGAAAAAGGTCTTTCGCAGCTCGGAGCGGCACGTTCATCAACGACTTCACATGCGTCGGCTAGTCTGTCCACCAATAGCGGTGCCAAAGGTGCCACCACTCAAGGCAAGGCTAAACGGGTTATCGATTTCTGGGCTGAGTGGTGTGGCCCCTGCAGAGCTTTCGGACCCGTGTTCGAGGCTACCAGCCATAAAGTCTCCGGTCTGAAATTCGAAAAGATGAATATAGACGAAGAGCGCAACAAAGCCATGGTTCAGAAGTTCAGCGTTACGGGAATCCCCAGATTGGTGATCCTGGACAGCAATGACAATGCGCTTTTTAACGGCAGTCCACCAAGGGAAGAAAACGAACTAGCCGAATTGATCAAGCGATATCAGTAATAGTAATTACTGCTGGCAGTCCGCCGGTCCTCTGTCGAGTAGCCGGATTTCGGAACTGTTAGTGGAGGGTGGCAAGGATGAGGACGGTCACCACTATGGTAAGTGCAGCAATGCTCAATGGCAGAAGGTCCAACCGCTGGAGTTGTGCCAGATTCAAGGCCTGAGTGACTGCTTGCCTGCCTGTTAAACTCTTAGTTGGTTGGGATTTCCGATTCGGCATTTGAATTGTCTCCGTGGTGCGTGTCCTGGTCAGGTTCGGGCAGTCCGGTCGAGGTTTGGTGAGCTCGATTTGGTTGATTGGGAGGTTGACTCCCTTCCAGTCTGGAATGGTTTTAACTGGTCTGGAAATAGCCTTGCGACCATGGTCTCGTCTGCTGGAGCTGTCACCATCCCTGGTGCCAGGACCGCGGTTTGAATACTTTTGTCGTTTGTCGCTTGATCTCGATGATTTTGAGAGGACTTCGTATGTCGCCTGGGGATTGTTTTCCCACGCTGAGATAATCGGCCAGAGGTCGGAAATTGCGAACTTGAGATCGTCAGCAGATTCGAAACGATGACGTGGTTCTTTGCGCAAGAGCCTCGACAAGATGTTTTCCAGGGCTTGCGGATATCTGCACTCGACGACTGCTCGAAGGGGAGGCACTTCCATGTTGAGACGGTTGAGGAATGTTTGCGTGGGATTGTCTGCTATCAAAGGCGGTGCGCCTGTAAGCAGTTCGTAAAATATGCAACCGAGCGAATAGAGGTCAGAGCGCAGGTCTACTATAAGACCGGTCGCTTGTTCCGGGCTCATGTAGGCGGGGCTGCCCATTGCAGAACCTGGTGCTGACATGCCCACCTGATCGTCGTCGACTATTTTTGCCAGACCGAAGTCAAGAATCTTGATCTGCCGGTGTCCATCATCGTCCTCAAAAAGCATAATGTTGCCAGGTTTCAAATCGCGGTGAAGCACGCCTTTCTTGTGCGCGTGGGTAAGTGCTGCTGTCACCTGCTCAATGATCTCTAAGGTCTCACGTAGTGGCAATGGACCTGCCTGGGATGCATAGTCGGCTAGCGTCATGCCGTCAAGATAGTCCATAACCATATATGGTTGCATGCCGTCGAAGACGCCAAAGTCATAGACAGTGATAACATTTGGATGAGAGAGGCTGCTGGCTGCCTTAGCTTCGCGTTGAAACCTCATGATCACTTTGGAGGAAGCTGCGGTCGAATGGAGAACCTTGATCGCCACGATCTTATCTAGGATCAGATGCTTGGCCTTGTAGATCACGCCCATGCCACCAAATCCGATTACACTGCCGAGTTCGTACTTGTCGGCAAAAATCTGCCCGTGCCGAAGCAGTAAGTCGGTTCCGTCATGGGGACAAACTCTCGTGGACGCTGGGAGCTCGACTCCACAGTCGGGGCAGGGAAGGAGCCCAATCTGTTTGGGCACGCCAAAATTTGGTTCGACACTAAACTGAGAAGAGCTGGACGGATCAGTAAACCCGTCACTGAACATTGATGTCAATTGCCACTCTCCCTAGTGCCATTCTCGGTAGCGATTGCATTGAAACTGTTTGTGGTGACCTTTGAGCAGTCTCAAAAATATCACAATTGGGACGCTTTTCCACCTCCGTTCTGCGGGGTCACCATTATCGGACCTCTTGCCAAGCGCGTCGGTGTGCGCACCGCCTTGTTTTTCCGACTACTAAATCTGGATGGCAGTCAAGAAGTCTTTAGAGCTGCGATATTACCTTTTAAATCTCATTCTTTTTATAATTCCATCGATGCGCCAGTACCAGGGCTGTTTGGAGCTTTTTCTTGGCTTCTGCGAGGTTTCCCAACTGTCTTCCCTGTAGTCCAGCAGTAAAATGCACTTCTACGGCAAAATGCGCCGTTTGGGCTTCCTTCAAATTGCATGCGGCAATCGACGATAAGGCGCATCATCTCTTGAATATGAGCAAAGATCTTTGTGCACTTAGATGTCTTTGAGGCGTCGCTACATTCTAGACATCTCGCTTCGTATGTCTTCGACTCTCCGTGGATTACTGCTGCGAAGTGCCCGTTCCAAGGCCGCTCGGAAATGAGCTTCTGCCTGCGCCCGATCACCTAACTGCTTTTCGATTCTGCCGGACGCTTGATACACCGCAGAAGCAATATTCGCTACCGTCGGATCAACTTTCCAGGCGTACCCGTCGACCAATTTCAATGAGCGCGCAAGCTGCTCTCTAGCGTTTTCATTGTCCCCCATCACCAGGTAGGTCATAGCCTGATCGTTTGCTGCCAGACCGACGAAACACTTGGAAAGGGACGTCGCACTCATTTCAGTCGCCAGTTGTTCCGCTTGCTGGCAGCTTTCCAGGGACTTTCTATATTCCTTCGCTACTCTGTATAGTCCCGAAAGAGCGATATAGGAATGAACTTCTGTTGCTTTGTTATTGGCTAGCTTGCTGACCAGTCCGATAGCTTCTTTCTGCAAAGAGATCGCCATGGCGATATTTCCAGCTTTTGATTCTAGCGCTGCCAGGAGACTCAATGGAGTCGTGATATAGTCAGGCTGTTCCTCCGTTCTGGCTATTTCAACGGCTTTACGACAGTAGGCTTTTGCTGATTCATCATGCTGTAGTGCGCCTTCTATTTTCCCGAGAACCAGATATGGCTCCCATAGGCTTATATTATTGCGTGCCGCAACGGGCAAGCTGGCGATTCGATTGCATAATTTTTCAGCGTAAGAGTCGGCATTGCGGTAATCGTTCAAGGCGTAGTACAAATCAGCGATTCGCGTGTCAACCTTAATCAAATCTGTGGTCGTCAATTTATATCGCTTTGCGATCGCCTCTGCGGCAAGTGCTGCGTTAAGACCTTCGTTGAGTATCAACTGATTCTGGCATTCGCTTGCTATGTGGGTCAGTATTGCTGCTCTCGCCTGCGGATTGAACGTTTTTTCTTGGTCGTTGTCATCCGATCTTTTTGCCAGCACCAGGGCGCGATCTAACTCCAACTTTGCCTTTTTTCGTTCACCTCTTTGAAAATACGCATGTCCGAGCTCTATATGCATATTTGCTTCTCGATTGACAGGAAAATGTGGAATTTGCTTGGCCAGTTGAATTGTTTTCTGATACTCCAAAGTCGCCACCTTCATAGAATTTTGCATTTTGTGGTAAAGGGCCAACTGTTCCCAAATTTCTACAAGATTCAGTTTGCTGGCTCCTGGTAGCATCTGTTTTAGTTGTCTGAAGCAATCGTCTGCTTTGTCGGCCAGACCTTGTTCTCTGTATAGAGCTCCCAGTGTAATCAAACAATGGACAGTATCAGTCTTGCTCTGCATCGTACGTGCCTGAGAAAGTGCATACTGCAAGTGTGCCTCACCTTTGGCGCGTTCGGCAGATTGATACTCCCAACTGCCCAAGGAAAAGTATAGATTCGGCAGTTCTGCAGCCGTCTTGTCATGTTTCTCGAGCAATTGAATCACGGATTTGGCCATTTTCTTTGCAGTAGAATAGTCTGAGTCAGCAGTCGCTTTCATCATTTTTGTCATCTTCAAAGCGAACTCACTGCGAGCAAGAGGTGCATAGCTTATTACAGGACTGCTTTTTTGAAGTTTGAGTATTGTCTCCTTTTTGAGAGCAGGGCAGGCAAAAACGATCGCCGTTCTAA
>CAYTDR010000583.1:0-5536 GCA_964436185.1 uncultured Candidatus Obscuribacterales bacterium
TCGAAACCGAGTATCTGGCAGATGTGACGCCTTACTGCATCAAGGAATTCTGCACTAGGTTGCGACTGATCGGCACTCGAACTGTCTATGCTCGCCACGGAAACCTCTGTTTGTTCAAAATTCCCTTATGAACTGAGTCTAGCAAAACTACTATCTCTCTTCTTATTAGTCATATAAACAATTGAAGGACAGTCTAAACCTCTTGTCAGAATAATTGATTGAAACTTGCAAACAATACCGGAACGAAGGCCCCGGTCATAATGAAATCGAAATATACTGATATTGCGCTGCCGTGATACAAGCGCGCCGCGTTTCGCTTGGTGGGAAGACCGAGAGTGAACTGGCTAGCAACCTGCTCAAGCGAATAGAATATACGAATCACCGTTCGTGCTGCTGATAAAAGCCACTCCCCAGGTTGATAGAACTATTTCGATGATTGTTCAGAACCTTGACGATCTCTACCACCCTGACAGCAGCGAGAAAAAACTGTCGACATCCTTCTTCGCGCGCCCAACGCTGGTCGTCGCCAGGGACCTGATTGGGACAATTCTGCACAGGCGAATCGATGACAAGACGGTATTATCGGGGGCTATTGTGGAGGCCGAAGCATATACTCAGGACGACCCGGCTTGCCATGCTTACAGAGGTAAAACGAAACGCTGCGCGGTTATGTTTGGACCGGCCGGATTCTCTTATGTTTACTTCATCTACGGTATGTATCACTGTCTCAACGTCGTTACTGAGCAAGAAGGCGTACCAGGCGCTGTTCTGATCAGAAGAGTTGATGCTCCTGGCACAAATGCACCGGCAAAGCTTTGCCGTGAATGGAAAATAGGTCCCGAACACAACGGTATAGATCTAACTGACCCGAACGGACCGCTTTGGCTGAGCAAGGGCGCGGCTTTATGTGATGAGCTTGTGGAGACCACTACGAGGATCGGGCTGTCCGTTGCGGTTGAGCGTGAATGGCGATTTCTCATCAAGGATCACCCCAATTTATCGGGTGGCAAGCCGGGAGTTCGAGCGAAGCGAAAGAGAGCACGAGGAATGAGCCGTGATTGATAATCGACCAAAATCAGTGGCATCAGCGAAGGCGCCGCTGACGTCCGCCGCCAGAGTAGCGAAGCCGGTGAGGTTATTGTTGTTGCTGCTTTGGATGACCGTGATTTTTGCCTTCTCGCACCAAGCGCATTCCGGCGCGGTTACTGAAGAATATCTTGGTGACTACAATGTCATTGTCAGAAAGTTTTCCCATGTATCCGAGTATTTGATCCTTTGTCTTTTGTTCTACTGGAACCTTTCTCCTGCTTCCATCGTGAAAAATACTGGTGGCTTTCCCGGTGCCAGTAGACATCCGTTAATTCTTGCCGCTCTGTTCACCATCATTTACGCCGCATCCGATGAATGGCATCAGAGCTTCGTTCCCGGACGAAGTGCTTCGGCATTCGATGTCATGGTTGACTGCATTGGCGTGGTAATTGCATCAGCTCTGCTTTTTGCTTTTTGTCGACTAAATTTTCATGAAAACTCGATGCACGAGAAACGTGATTGATATTCAATTACAGCGTAGACGTCGTGCCTGTGGGCATTTCGGGATACTTGTGATATTGAGTCTTTTATGCGAAAAAGATTTTCCTATTGATATTGGTGTTTTTCGGCATGAATACTACGTATTTCTACGGTGATTTAACTTGTCACACACATTTGTTTGGTGGCATACTTTCCTCGCTGATACAATCAAATTCGCGGGTTGCTGCAAACCAATAGCAGACTAAGCCTAAATTCGAGGCTCTCTGCATTCACCCCCACCTTTGTCTGCATTGCCCAGGACAAAATCGAGGCCCCAAGATTACTTAGTAGAGCTAAGAATAACTGTACTATTGGTTCGTTTTTATTGGGAAAGTTGGACCGCCTATTCTTTTCAGTCTTCACTACTGGAAAGGCTAGTGTCGTGTCTCTATCTGATGAAATAAGACGTCCGGTTGGATACGTCTATTGAGAGGACCGTAGTTAGTCAATGGTAGACCATATTGAGACCCCTGAAGCTGGCACCTTCAGTGGAGATGCTTTTCGCCCTCAACAATTAGTAAATGAATTAGTAAGTCCATTAGAGTCAAGCAGACAAGATTCGGAACGTACTAGTCAACCTGATTCCCCAGGCTCTCAGAGGGAGCTTTGCTATGGAACTGCGCCGGCGGCGCAAACCGCCGATGGTACCATTCTGCGAAATCAGTTTGCAAACGAACCGGCTGAAAATGTCATCGATATATTCCGCCGAGCCGAATCTGATCGCTCTACGACCATGTACACAGGGGATGGACAGACAGTAAGAATACTGCGGGACCTTCCTAGTTTTCAATTGGCGCAAGGAACGGATCTGTTTCTTCCGGACTTAAGAGAGATGGGGTTGACTGAAGATCTCGGCTCGCTAGTTGAACCGGGTCGACCGCGGCTGGCGAACCAAACTGCAGATCGTCCTGTGACACCTCCGACGAACCAGCCTGCTGATCGTTCTCTGGCACCTCCGGCAAATCAGCCTGGAGTACGTCCTGTGACACCGGCGACGAACCAGCCTGGCGATCGTCCTGTGACACTACCGACAAGTCAGCCCGCAGTTCGTTCTTTGACACCTCCGGCAACGAATCAGCCTGGTGAGCGTTCTGCAACGCCTCCAACCGGAACAGATCGAGTCACTCCTGGCTCGGGGGAGAATCGGCCTGACGCCCCGCTACCAGATCCGGATAATGTCACCCGTGGTGCCGACGGCAAAATCGAGCGCATCGTTTACCCGGATGGGAGAGTGCGAACCTTTACTCATGACAGTAGAGGACTGTCTCAGGTGACTGAGACCGATACACATGGTACGAGAGCGTATGTAAACAATAGCGGCAACTGGTCTCTGCGAGCCGGAAGCATTGAGTTGCCACTGGCAGGAGAGTTCGATCTCCGCGAAAACGGTGCCTTCGCGCTGCGCAACGCCACGAACCAGCCCTGGCAAATAGAGAATTCCGACGGAACAAGAACTATTGAACGTCCGCGGATTCAGACAGTTCGAGTCGATACCGGCGGAGATACCAGCGCTCCGAGAGCGACGGTCGAACTCCAACGTGACAGACATGGAAACATCGATCAAGTTCGCCTTCCAAACGGCTCGACAAGGGCATACCGATACGATGAATCGGGACGAGAGCTGCTTCAGATAACAGATACGGTCAAGACTCCGCAAGGAGATCGAGTTGAGCAATGGACCCGGCAAGCACAGCCGACCGGTGGAATGAGCAGCGATTTCGTTCGCACTCAACCCGCATCAACGGATGCCGAGCGCAGAACCGGCGTGCGTGTGACCGAGACTGGTTCATACGAATATTCGGACGCGCGCGCGGAACGAAAGGTCTCGCAGCTTGCCATCACAGGCGATGCTAGTTCGCAAACTCCCTGGAGATCCAATGTAAATAGGGACGATCAGGGACGGTTTAGATCAATCGAAAATGACCGCTTCCGTCGCGACTACGAGTACTTTGAAGGCACCAACAAGATCCGCAGCTACACTGTAGTAGACAAGCGAACCGGCGACGGGGCGACATGGACTCGCGCCAACGCCGACTCCGATATGTGGACGTCAAGAAGTCGCAACGGTTACCAGACGTCAGGGATGAGAGGAGAATTTTCGGTAACGGATGACGGCTTACATCTGGTTCGTAAGCAAGGTGAATCGCCGTACGTTTTCCTGCCTGACGGCACGCGCTGTGAAGTAACAGTCGGGCAGGATGGCAATGTCAGTGCCAGAGCCGAAGGAAGAGTCCGCTACGTAAGACGCACCGACGGTGGTACTGTCGCTTATACCAAAGCCGATGGTTCCGAGATATCAGTTTACGATCATCAGAACCGCACCCGGGTCACTTGGTCCAGAGGCACCGACGGCAACTGGACGTCCGATTCTGCCTACGAACCTGGCTCAAGAAGGGACATGACCTTCAACGACAAAGGCGAGCTGTCTTACAAAGACAGTTCCGGAGCCACCCGCACAAGAACTCTTGACGGACAGGAGATCGTTCAAAAAGAGGACGGCTCGAAGCTTGTCTACGATCGGCAAGGAAATCTTACTAAGGTCATCTTTGGTGATACCGAGAGAACTTTTGTTCGCGATGGAGACCAGATAATAGGCATTACCGAGACCACTCGGGGTGAGCGAAGGTCGGTCTTTCCGCCACCGCTAGCGCGTGGACAACGTATGGAAGACGTTCAACTTTCCAGAGATGGTGATCTCAGCTACATCATAAGAGGCACGGATCAGAACGTTCACAGCGCCGTCACTGAAAGATCCAACGGTCTGCGAGTCGAGTACGACGACAGTGGTTTCCTTAAATCAGTGCGTCGTCCTAACGGCATGACTCGGGCGTTCGAATATGCCGGCGAAGGAGTCAACAAGACTTTGATCCAGGTTAGGGACGCTCGACCTTCTCCTACTGGAGAGCGCGTCACCACTTGGTCTCGCAATGCTCTGCCCAATGGAGGATATTCTCCGGAGTTTCAGAGCCGCACGGATCAAGGCAGAGACAGACCTGCCAGAACGATCGGCAACATATTGCCTGATGGTTCATACGAATTTACTACTGCCGATCAGCGCCCTGGCGATCGACCACGTGTGCAACGACTGACAGGCGGAGACGGCGGCGGAGAAGCCTTCGCTTCTGACAACGTGGAGGATGCGCACTTCAATCTGATGGATACCATGCGGCAGCATATGGATGAGCCGAGACTGCAACGCATGGAAGAGATGATGCGAGCGTACGAGCAGCGCATGCAGCAGAGAGCCGTTGCTAGACGACTAGCTGGCGTGACTAGTCCGGAGACCATCGATCAGGATGTCGCACAGACAGTTTCGCGAACATACGATCAACTTTCCCAGTTGGTCAGCGGACAAGATCCACGCGCATTGTTCGATCAAAATCAGCGCGTTTTCCTGGCCGAGAACTTTATGTTTCATGCGCAGGATCCAACGACGATGGACCAGGGGCCATCCAGCCCGGGAGACAGCTCCGGACACGGAACATGCTGGATTCAGGCTGCACATATCTGGGCCCTGACTCAGCGCACAGACCACATGGCAGACCTTTTGAGGCAAGTCGCCTTGACCGGAAGATATACCACCAAAAATGGTGGCGAGCAAGGCAGTGGTCCCAAAACAGTAGAGTTTTCCAGAGAATACCTCCGCTTCCCCGATGGCTTCCAGGAAACCAGATGGTGCATTAGTAAGGCCACGGATATGTGGGATCGACGAGGCAATATGATGAGCCAGTGCGATGGCGAGCGCAGTCCAGTCGGAAAGATCTTCGACTATGTACTACCGGTGCTGGGTGGCCGCAGACAAACCCCCGCCGCCATGGACGGTGGCACTTATGATTCGTTCAATCAGCCTGGCAATAGATGGTATGTCGGAAATGCGGAGATCATGCAAATGGTCACCGGAGACAGACCGTGCGACGTTGCAAGACCGCAATACAGCGCTGGACATCTGGTCAACAACGATATCCGC
>CAYTDR010000584.1:0-5525 GCA_964436185.1 uncultured Candidatus Obscuribacterales bacterium
GGCGATGGCAGTTCTAGAAAAAGGAAACACCGGTTTCAGTGCTGAAGATCGCATGGTTGCCGCTCGCACCGCCGCAGAGCTCTGGTTTACCGGTCAGGAGCACGGTCATCGCCGAGATGCCCGTGCAATCCTGCAAACCGCCATAGAAGCTCACAAACAGACTGTTTTTGATGCTCTGGTAGACTATGCGCTTTCAGAACAACCTAAGCGGGCAGAGACTTGGGCTGTTGTTGAAAACCTGCTGGAGCAGTACAACGCGCCGGAGATCATCTTCCGTCGCAGAGAAGACGGAACCGCCATTTTGCTCAAGAGAGGCGAAAAAGGCTGGACCGCAGCGGAGTTCCAGAACGGGAGATTAAGGTCGTCCTATCGAGCTCCAGCCGAAACACCCGTGCACAAAATTGTCTCCAATGCGGTATACGGCGTAGTCGATCCGCAGTTCAGGCTGGATTGGGCACAACAAATGCTCTCTAACGGCGCCTCTTCATCCTCAGACGTTGAAAACACACTGTATGTATTAAATGGTCTGGCAGAGTACTCAAAGAACTCCGCAATAAGAGTGAAGGCTTGCAAACTAATTGTGGATGCAGCTTATGCAGAAAAGAAATCAGATCGAGAACTAAAAGCAATTGAGAGTCGCTTCGGGCGAACTGCCACAGTGGCACTGATCGACCTGGCGCTGGATGGCAACCTCGACGCTCAAAGGATTTTGATGGGACTGCCTCCGCTGGTGAGAAAGGACGTTTGTGAATTCCTTCTTCGTCCTATGTCCCTTCCATCGCTCACCAATCGAGACAGCAGTAACGATAATGTTCCTGAGCTTAGCAATTTGTGCATGGACCAACTTCAAGATGAGTTGACTCGCCAACTTGAGCTGCTAACTAAGAACGAAAATGTCAGACTGGCGTATCGAAAAAACGTTGAAATGGCGCTGAAAAATATGTCCGATAGCAACAGCCAGCGGAAATTTCTCCAACACACGATTGAACAATTGCGCAGGGACTCTGCAAGAAAACAAGCCGCCTCCGAAACAAACAGAGTCCCAGGTAAAGAAGCTACTGCTCTCGAGAATGCTCCCAACAGTTTGAGGGACGTCAACCTCGATAACAATGAGCGTCTTGTTCGCTGGCGCAAACTGATCGCAGCTCTAGAGTCCAAATAGCCACATAAATTTCGAACCTCGCAGTTCGAACTATGACCGGCAGCAAGGCAAGTGTCCTCGTCGGTCAAACATACCAAATCAAATTCACTACGCTTTTTAATTGCTTATCGCAAGGAGGTCCGATGGAAAACTTTCAAGATTCGCCTGGTACGGATGGAATGAAACCAGGAAACGGAGGAGACAACGGCGTCAACAACATAAATGTTCTTGACCTATTTCAAGGAGCAATGGGGACGGATCGCGCAAGACAGATTCGTGACAGCTCTTCGGCAGTTCTGAGCTCGATTTCGCTCACTTTAGAACATGAAAGTGTACAGCCACTTCCTGAGAAGGTCCATAAGGGGGACCGAACTTCACTAAAAACGTTATTGAGCAAAATAGCCGAGTTACCCGACACGTGCATAACTACGGATACGGTGAAAGATAACAAGGAAGCAGCGGAGCTCATGAAGAGTCTCGATGTACGGGAGATTGTTGTTGTACGGGATGGAGACAAGAGCAGATTCGTCATTCGATTCAACTCTCGAAAGTCAATTGAGATGCCACCGGAAGAAGGCTGCAGGCGTGTCGATATCGATTCTACCGTAAGCGGTACGATCTCAAAAACTGCAACTGGGATCTCCATAGAAAACATTAAAGGGGTCAAAGCCACCATTGATTGCGATTCCGAATGGTCTCTTCTCGTCGGAAATACAGTATCAGTGGATGTAACCAAGGCAGCTCTGCGCACCAATGGCGATGACACACCCAGCGTTGAAGTGACGGGCAATTTATGGGGACTGGAGAGGAAAGTCGAAATTGAGCTGCCCGAGCAGATCCTGCGACAAGCCGAGCAGATGAAACAGTTAGTCTGCGATTTACAAAATAACGCTCCGGTCGACGAAGCGCTCAGAAAGCAAGTTTTTGAAGAAACCAGAGAGAACGGATTCAGATTTCTGGGAATGAGCGCCGTGGATCTGACTGTCGGAGGAATCATTTCGGCGTTGCTTATTAGAAGGCAGTTCAACCGCACAAGTGTTAACGCTGTTGACTCGAGACTGCTCGCTATTCGCCCCGGGGATCTGCGGCCATTGAAAGACGTGGCTCCCTTCTACCCTCCGCCGACACGAGTTGTAGAGCAGTTTTCCAGGAGCCCTCAAAACATCGGCAAGCTGACACCAGCTGAATTTAAGCAGCTACTGGATAGTCATATTCGCGAGCTCCGTGAAAAGGGGTTGCCGCCAAGAGAACGTGAGACCTTAAAGCAGTTCGAGGAGCAGATGAAATCAGAGAAGTCTAGGGCCATGTTGCAGAATAACCTTGCGGCAGCAAAATTTGGTGGCACAGGTGATACCGCTTCGATGCAGCCTTTAGAGCGTCCTGCAAAGACCAACCCCAATCAGAAAAATGTCGAACGTCCACTGGCGCCTCAGGTAATCCATGCTGGCCCGGCAGGTTCATTTTCCCTTGAACGTCCCGGCAAATCGTCGGATAAAGGTCTGCCGGGAACTCCTGAAGCCCCCAAAAGGGCAAAGTCATATGAACGCACCATCCATAGAGGCGGGTTTCCAACGCTGGGAAAAGTGGCAGGAGCCTTTTTTCTAGCGGAAGCGGTAGAACAGGCCTACGAGAGATTCATAAAGTAATCTTCCTCTGCAACCTTTGCGGACTCTTTGCATATTTTTCCTATTCTGGTATCAGCGTACCCCACAGACGGAGATGTGATGATGACAGAATTCAAGATAGATTCACAGGGGCATTCAGTTGAGGCTCAAAGCCCAGATTGGAGCGATATTGCTTCAGGAATCTGGGCCGAAACAAAACCATACAGCGGGAATGAACGATCATCGGTCGCTTCAATCAGCGAGGCAAGTCACCTGATCCCTCCACTTGAACTCGTTGGGCTTTTTTCCGATACAAACTGCCCAGAACAATCTGAAGACGGCAGTTGTTCTTCAGACCCGATCGAGCTGGATGAGAAAGAAGAATCCATTGATGATGAGATATCAAGAAAATACATCGAAGAGCTTAAAACAAACGCTGCAAGTCTCCTAAGAGAACTAGCATTGGCCATCATATATGGTGACCTGATTGGTCCGGATACGACGGACCCTCACACCCTAGATAAAATCAGGGAAAAAACAATCAAACAGCTGGACACAACCAAAAACGAGCCCCAAAGCGATAACCACAAAGAAAGCTCTATGAGGAGTGAATTCCAAAAGAAGTTCCTAAAGGATCAAGTCGAAAACCTGAAGACAGGAATTGCAACGTCCCTAAATGATCAAGTTGTTGATCTGGTCGTCAACGACACACTAAAGGATCTAGAAACGAAATTCAAAATTGAGAAGATACTCAAAAACCTGATCGACAAACAGGACTAGGAGCCTACAGAGCAGTCGGATTTATTCCGAAACCGCTCGTTTATAGTTTGACCGATAAAGCTTTCGGACGCATTGCCTCCGGACTTATCGCAGTCATCATTGGTTGAAGGATCGTTCTCGTCCATCGCAGAACTCACAAGTTTTAAGTATTTTTCTTTGAGCTCACTTCACTCAAAAGTGGCAGCAAAGATCCCGAGAAAGACTTTACCAGAATACACGCGCTTCTTTGTACCAGAACAACACAGATCCCTGGGCAAGAGGTCAAGGTTTATAGACGAAGTGAGGGACAACATTGTCGCATACCGCTTGTTTTTCGATTTTGTGAGTCTCCCACCATTCCTCGTCCTCTTGCTGCTCGAGCTTCAACGCTCTTTTTTCCGCATGTCCCAGCGCGGCTTTTGACAGTCGACGAACAACGAGAACCGAGCCCGAAAAATGCGTAGTTACATACTTGGAGACACTTCCAACCAGAATGCTCTCAAGACCTGTGCGACCATGCGATCCCATTGCTATGACATCCGGAGACCATCTTGCAGCTGCTTCCATAATAGCCTGGCGAGGCTCTCCTGGTTCGACCTGGATGGAAATATGCTCGTTACCCACTCGGAGTCCCAACTTGAGCGCCTGCTCCTCTAGCATCTCAAATGCTCTTTCTTTAGCGCTTTTCCATCTCTGCCAGAGCACAGCAGCCTTGCGACGAGAGACCTTGCGTGTCAACAGGTCCTTGAACTCGGGAATTGCCATGAAGAGCCTGAAGCGGCTATCTGAGCACCACTCCTGTCCAGCAAGCCATTCGATGGTGTCGAAGGAGAATAGCGATCCGTCCACAGGCAGCAGGATTTTGCGGCAGCTCGACTCATTATTGATTTGTTGCCCAGGTCGCTTGATCAACACAGGACAGTCCAGTCTCTCAAGGACAAACTGCGATACACTGCCGAGCAAAAGTCGGTCAAGTTGTCCGCGCCCCTTCGCGCCGATGACAACAAGATCCGGTTTCCATCTGTCGGCCGTATCGATAATCATCTCAGCAGGTATACCGAAACGAACCTTGTGATGAACGAAGACATGCGGCTGCTCCCTGGCAAGCTTATCTACAACCGCCTCTAGCTGCCGTGAATGCTCAATCTTGTCGATCTCGAGATCCGTCGGCTCTTTCTCAAAAAGTGAAAATGGGAGAGTTTTGGAAATGTCCTCTATTACGTTGACCACGAGAATATTGCTGCCAGGCGGAAGCACCATTGACGCAACAGCTTGAACAGCCTCATTCGAGCAAAGCGATCCGTCGTACGAGATGAGTACTTTCATGAGAGCAAATCTTCTCCTTGCTTATGTGTTCAGACCTACAATAATTGATGGTCAGAACCTGCAGGAGCGATTATCTAACAAGGTGTTTCGGCTTTGCATCCTCCTTTTGGCTGTTGTTGGAGAATGTCTTGTCTCGTTACTTACTATCCTACAATCAACTTCGTCGTCCGCTTACATTCAATCAATTTCTCTGCTAAAGGTTCCTTTTTATCGGAGATAACAACGAACCAATCGGAACGAGATCTGATCAGAAACAATCCACCTAATTGCTTCACAGAAGTAATTTGCTCCCACACGACTTCCTTGCGCTTTTTGCAACTCTGAAGCAAAATGGAAGATTTGCCGAATCGCACTACCCGGGCGACATTCAACAACTGGAAGCGCCACCAGAGAGCGGCTAGAAGAATACATGCAAGTGAAATTTCGGCTGCACCAA
Source organism: uncultured Candidatus Obscuribacterales bacterium (assembly GCA_964436185.1). Lineage (GTDB taxonomy): Bacteria > Cyanobacteriota > Vampirovibrionia > Obscuribacterales > Obscuribacteraceae > CAYTDR01. The sequence goes on from CAYTDR010000584.1 coordinate 5,267, forward strand.
GCCACTCCTCAGCCCTGACCCGGCACATCGAACTGAGAACAGCAATTGTTATGGCTAAACAAGCAATAGCAGGTCCATCGACAAACTCGTTTGGAAAACGGTAGCTGTAGGAAAATTTCTCGAGCGACTTCGGCATCCTTTTACCTATCACTTCGAAGAGCCGACTAGAATCAGTGAGTTCGGTAGAGATGATAAACTCTTCACCGCTTGTTGTCTCAAGAATATAATCACCATCCTGATTGAGAAACGCATCACTAAC
>CAYTDR010000585.1:0-5511 GCA_964436185.1 uncultured Candidatus Obscuribacterales bacterium
CAAGGGTCTTCATCGCACTGATTGCAAGGAAATCGTTGGAGCTGATTCCGCCTGCGCTGGCTGCTAGAATCTCGATACAGAGCTTATCCCCTGATAGTGCCTTCTTCTCGATAAATGTATGACCGAAGGCGAATTCACCGGTCTTGGCTCCCGCGATGTAGATATCGACCAAGGCTTCCCGGCCGGCGAAGTCGCTGACGATAAACTCATTCATCGCAGACATGACGGACTTGCTGGTTTGGCTCTCCAGGTGCAGACCGGTACGTGCATCGAAAGTGGTATCACTGACAGCCCCAGACAGCAGACCGGAAGCCGTCTTCATCAACTGTTCGAGGCTCTCTCTGTTAGCGCTGACATCCATTGCCTGGCTAACTCTGCTCGCCTCGACGAGAGTATTTACTACTGCCAATCCTTCACTTCTGGATAGGACCGGCTTCGATGCTCCGGCGGTAGACGGATCCAGCGCGCTTACTATCTTTATCTTGATTTGGTTGAATTCCGGCGAGTTGCCCTGATTACCGAATCTGCTCATGTTCGGCACAAAGATTGGTTTGCCGGCACTCATATGGTGTTCCATCCGATACCAGTTTTCTATGCGGCCTTTGTCCATAAAACCCATGAGAGTTGCGGTCAGAGCTGCTCTAGCATGCGGGTTGCCTGATTTCTCCAGCTCTATCAGCGTGTCGACAGCAGCGGAGACATCTTTCAGTGAAGTTCCGGCGTTTATGTTCGATAACTCGCGGCCGACGTTCAACCACTGTATCCACTCTTTGGCTCCGGCATTGCCGCTCTCCAGCTCACTGCGCAACTCTGCAACGGCCTGATCGAGGACATCTTTGTTGCTGAAGTTCGGGACTCTGTGCAATATTCTTCCGACTCTCAGAATATCCAGATCCCCTTGAGGGGACAGTAGAGAATTGCTCAGCCGCTCAAGCGCTTTTTGCCGAGTATCCGGGCTTGCCAGCTCCTTAAGAAGCTCTTGCGTCCCTTTCGCGCCGCCCAGCGAATCCAGGTATTTGACCAGCTCCGGGTTCTCGCTTGAACCGATCAATATGTCTGAAAGCTGCGATATGACCTTGTCAATCGAATCTTGATCGAGCGTCCGCAGACTTTGCCCTGCCGATTCTTTTAACATAGTTGCCGCATCTGCCGCTTCTAATGTTTGGAGTATGGGGAGGAACGAAGTGCTCTGCAAAGACCGGAAGCGAATCTCGGCCTCGCGTCGGAACCCTTCAATAGCCTCCCGTCGCCGTTCCGTTGTGCTCGCGCGATCAAGGAAACTGGCAAGATGTTTGTCAGCCTTCTCCAGGTTCGCCTTCTGAAGGTCTAGGATAGACCTTCGCGCATCCTCTACGAGAGCTTTGTTTCCCTGTGCGAACTCTTCCAGGATGCCGGAGGGAGACGACATAAATTTCTGTCTAACCTGCTCGCTGTCGGTAACTGCCGATTTGAGCAGGCTCAGCGCTTTCTCTTGCAGGTCGGGATCGTCTGACCCGAGAGCCGCAAGCAGTCTTTCCTTTTGAGGTACCTTCGCCAGAATCTGAATTGCTGTCTCGTTGTGCTCTTCGGCCAACTCCACCAGTTTTCGCAATCCATCGGCTGCCCGAGCCGGCTCCTTTGTATCAACGATTTTGCCCAACTCATTGTATGAACGAGCCTTGCTCAAACCCGTCTTCACCATATAAGAGCCGGCCGAGTCGGTCGGATTTTGCGACAGAAGAGAATCCCGGGCGTGTGCAGTTTCGAGTTGCGCGATCGCGTCCTCTCGCTCGCCTTCTGTTCCCTTGATGGACTGAACGAGAAGCCTCTGTCTGCTGAGCTCAACGCCTACGCGTTCATCCTGAGCCTCTTTCTGAACTTCGGAGATCAACTTTCTTCTATCTGTGATTCGCCGTGCTCTCTGTTCCGGGTTTATTGCTCCGGCACCGACAATTGTCTCATTGGGAAAGCCTGCCAGCACGGCATCTCTTGCTTTCAATTGATCGTCTTGCAGTTCTAACTTTGCCAGAGACTTGAGTGCATCTCTTTGTTCGTCAGGAGTTTTCGCTTTCTTGAGGCGGTCGGAAGCGTCTACCAGAGTCAAAGTCTTCATGAGAGGCGCGAGGTAATGCAAATCGCCACCGTTCATCGCCAGAAACGCCATATCATCTAGAGCTTTCTGTCTTCCTTGCGGGTCTTTGGCCTGCAGAAATCTGCGTATCAACAAAGCCTGCTGGTCCATGCCGGCGCCTGGTTCCAGATTGTAAATGCCGTCGCTATATTGATTCTCACTCATCAATACTTCCAGCGAGTCTTTTCCGGTGACTTTCAAAAGTAGCTCCACTGTCTCCGGATTATAGGTATCTCTCCAGGGTTTCTTTGCCTCTGGACCTTCACTGAAACCGCCCGCGTCGTGAACCTTCCTTCTCCACTGTTGCTCTTTGACGGTGGGAACCCTTTCCTCATCGACTGAAGTAGAGTCAGGTGCTGTTGCAAAGATCTGCGGTTCGTCTGCTAACTCATTCGATGATTTGCTCGAGCTCGAGTCAGCCACTACCTGTGGTGTCTCGGGCTGCGGGGGAGTTGATACTGTAGCTGATGTCTTGAGATTCTGAACTGTTTGCGGAGAGGACACATCATCAGGCTGTGCAACAGCGAAATCTTTCGATTCCGATTGGAACACAGGACTGCAATTCGAACCGCCCAGGAAAACAGGATTTTTGTTGTCGTCATGGCTCTGATTCGACTTAGCTGCAGAGGTCTCTTGTAACTTTGGAGCCGAGGTGTGAGCTGCATCAGATACAGACTTTTCGTCAAAACCGCAGGCTGTGCGCACCTCTTGCCGTGCAGCCATAGCAATGCACTCCATTTGTTGCCGGTCTATCTCTGCACAAGGTTTCCCGTCTTCTAAAATTTCGGTTGGTCGACCGCCCTCGAATCTAAAGCTAAGTTCTCGATTATTGGAGATAACAGATAGCTTTTGAACATCGCCACCGACAAAAGATGCCCTGAAATCAACTCCCCGAATAGTAAGTGCAACCAGGATGTTCTTATCTCCTGGTAGATGATGAGTTACTCCTCGTGCGACCTCAACTGGGACGCCGTTAACGTCTATTTTGACTGAGTGAGTTTCGACCAATCCTCCATTAGCTTCCGGTGTCCTGGAAACGTCGAGCTGCGCGCCTTTGCTAAGTTCAACACCACTTTCGGTTTTTCCCGCAGTAAGAACATCGAAGGATTTTGTTTCGGCACCAATGCTACTCAATCTGAAGAGGATGCTGCCAATCTGTGGATTGTCAACTTTGTGTCCCTTATTGTCGTAGAGAGTACCAACAGGATTGGTTTGTTGAACAATATCGGAGCGCTGAGAAGCAAAACGATATCCAGATCCGCTCATGAGGCTTTCATAAGCCTCTTTATGAAGCTTCGCTGCCGGTTCTTCATCGACAAACATGTCGTTAGTTGTTGCAATTGGATGATGTTCGAGATTGTCCATTGTTTCGCCTCGCTCTAAGCCAGGACGCAAAGGTTGCGTCAGGTTTGTTCCGTTCAGTGCCGTGAAAGTGTTTTTGACGGAGATAGTCAGAATGTTGATGTTTAGCCGGAAGGCTTTTCGTCCTGTGTTTCGGAGACCAGTTTCATCAAAGTACTAAATCCATAAAATTTGGCGAACCCATCTTCTGTGCCCAATAATGACTCAGTTGCTTTTCTGGAGTGTGCCACACCTGTTAAGGCAGATCCTAGCTTCGAGATGAGCTGGCTACACTGACTTTGAACATCATTTACTCCTGAATCTGTCGAATTGCTCAGCTTAGCAGTTTGTGCTTGTGGGCGAACAGGCACATTATTTTGTTCGGACTGCCAGGCTGGGTCCATAGCTGCTCGGCTATCGACCAGCAATACCGCCGGTAGTATTGAATCTAGTTGCAGGTGGCTCATTTTGTATTCCCCTATTGTCTGGTTTTAGCCCTCGCTGATATCAGAATAGGAAAAATATGCAAAGAGTCCGCAAAGACAACTAGCCAGATAGATGAGTAAAGTGAAAGCGTCATTTTAGGTCCAACACAGAGAAAGATAAGCTGTAATCGCTTATCTTTCTTTGTTACTTGACCTGGGCGGCATTAACTAGCTCTGCCACCAAGCGACAGCCCGGTTAGCGTCGAAGACATTGATAGGCTAAGTATCTGAGGATCATCACTGCGACGCTCCATTTGGAGAGTGAGCCGATGGGAACGAATTCGACCGAACCACGATTTGTGAGCGTATGCAAGATGGTCTCGTGTAGTTTCGTCAACTCCATTTTGCCGGAGATGTTCCAACTTGGAGTTTCGAGAATAAGCAGTTCAGCCCTGCCTTCCTGAGCACAAGTGTGCATATCGTCCTGGTTGGAAATGAGCTTTTGAGAGGCGAGCAAAGATGTACAGCGCTCCAGTAACTCTGCTGTGCGCGCGTCGTGGAAGTCTTTCAAGAGCGATTCCACTAGCCTGCTCAGTCCTTCAGACCCGTCGAATTGATGTACATCAGGCCTGATTGCAACAACCTCGACACCGGATTCTTTTATTTCACGTTCTGTCAAATCAACCAGGTCCAATCCGACTATCATTGCGGGGAGCTGTTCTTGTTTGCATAGTGAGGAAAGGGCATCGAGGAAGTCCTTCTGCCATTTGCTGTCTTGTCCTCTACGGATTTTGCCATCCTTGTCGTGCTCGGCCGGAGGTCTGTCTTTGAAGACCTTCTGCAGATGGCTTAGAGCTGCGGATTGGTGAGGTAGGGAATCCAGGTGATTGAACTGTCCTTTGTAAACCCTTAAATCATGCGGCTCAAGCAAGAAAAGAGCATACGGGGCAGACTGTGCAGCTGCATATAGACTTTCCAGACCAGAGAAGAATTTTCCACAGTAATGTCTTTCTGGTATGTTCACGAAAAAGGTGGAGCAATGGGCAATCTGATCTGAGACAAAAAGCCCGATCGACTTGGCGCCACCATGCAGGTCGATCTCTTCTATTAGTTGATCGGTCTTCTCCCTGAGCGACTGGATCACTGAAGGATCGAAATCGAATTGTTTGAATACTTCATGGCATCGCCCACGTATATGCCCGTGGTCATGAAGCTGTTTCTCCGAGCCGGAATGTATGCGGAAGGTGAATGTAATTGAAGGGTCGGATGTGGTTTCAACAAGGAAGGGAAGTGTAGATTTGAATACGGTCGTGCTTGTCATGTGGTTTTTGCCTTTGATGAATGGTTTAGGCCTACAAGTTTAGAATCCGGCAAGGGAATTTTAATCAGCCTGTGTGCCGAGAGATCGGATCAACTCTAAGGACCAGCCGAGGTCATCCATTAGGTTGATTTATGCGAATATTCCGTTTGTTTGTCTGCAGCCTCGCCATCCTCTAACTCATCTCGAGGCTCTGGAGTACTGTGTGCGAGTATCCGCGTTCTTAGTCCGTTGTCCAGATTGGAGTAGCTATTGAAAGGGCATCAGCGGTCCGGTCTGGAACGTTAACGGATGCTTATATTTCGCTCGTTGTTGAC
>CAYTDR010000586.1:0-5508 GCA_964436185.1 uncultured Candidatus Obscuribacterales bacterium
ATAACCGAAGACCTTTAGCAAAGTGTTGTTGGCAGTCTTTATAATTCCATTCGCGCTAACTATAAAGTGCATCGCAGGCATACTCTCTACGATCGCCCTGAACCTGGACTCGCTCAGTTGCATCAACTCTTGAGCCACCTTCCGATCAGTGATCGAGTGTGCTAGACAAACAAAGACCGATTGTTGATTCGACCAGCGAACAGACCACATCATCTGGTCAATCGCACCAGATTGACAATATATTCTGTTTTCAATCGAAAAGGATTGAGTCAACGAATTACTGTCGCTCCGGTCACGATCGAGAAACGGTCTGTCTTCCGGATGCACGATGTCGTCGATTGATCGCCCCACCAGCTCTTCCTGGAGGTAGCCCCAGAGGTTATAACATGCAGGGTTAATTGCCACAAGGCAACCTTGTCGATCAATGGAGCAAACAATATCAGGTGCATTGTTTATCAGGATCTTCTCTCTTCTTGCACCCTCGCTCAAAGAATCTGCCATTTCGTGAAATGCCCTATCCAACCAGGCGATTTCGTCACTGCCAGTGATGGCAGGTAAGAGCGGCTCGTTTCTTGACAAAAAAATCGAATTGCGCTCGAGAGTACCAATCCGCCTCGTAATACCGGACGCATATGATGCTGCAAGAAGAATACCTATTAAAACATTTGCCGCGGCAGCCAGAGGTAAGAACATGTCCAATCGATTCTTCCAAGGCTCGCTATCTGAAGGACGAATCGATTCGGTAGTGTAGAGCCGTTGGCGAAACTTCTTCATCCCCACGCCAAACCTGTTTATTAGGCGTTGCACTTCACGCTGTATAGAAATTTGCTCGACCACCGAGTTGCTTACATCATCTCCTCGATCGATTTTTTCGACCACGGAGTTAAGTAAAGCAAACCCTTCCAGGCTAATCTTCTTTAGCTCACTCAATACAGTAGTCAACTGATGATCGTCTTTTATGATCGAATTAAGCTCGTCATAGACCTCAGCGTGACGGGATTTAAGAGTTCGAAATTGCTTTGCATAGGCTTCATTTCGCGTATGCGCATATAGCACCATGGCATTCGAAGCATCAAAAAGACTGGTACCAAGCTGATTGCCAAGACTTCGTTTTTCTCTTGCTCTCGCCTCTCGCTCAGTCTCAATTTCAGCTTGAGAAAGCAAATAGGAAAGAATTCCCAGCATCAGCAAACCGAAAAAAAGAGGTACGGCAACCAGGACGATTCCTTTCTTTACGATAGTCAGGTTTTGCCAGCTAGCCGACAAGATTTTTTCATCCGTGATCGATCAGGTAGAGCCATTCTAACAAACCCTAGAATGGCAAATGCCTGGAAAGGGCCAGCAAAGCGGAGTTGAACCTCTGTCTTGATTCACCGGTGAGGTTATTGCCGGCAGGATTTGGATTAGTCCGCGTGTAAGAGGAACCGTTCAGAATTTCGTTTTGAACGTGTTGCTGGAGCGCCTGCCTTTCTGCCGGTTGAAGATTTAGTCCTTGCAGCAGTGGATTGTCATTACGCAGCAGTTGGTCTCCTGCCATCAGTTGTGCGGCTTTGCGCAGTGCTGGTCCGTTTGGATGATCGCGGAGGTATCGATTGATTTCGGGATCCGCTTGCGCAGTTATGTTTCTCCTCGTCTTTCAGCACAACAAGATTCGCTGAGCAAGCAAACTCTGACTGTGACCTTTCATGGCGCGCACAATCTCTTCACTCGTTTGGCTGGTTCCCTAAGGAATTCTATGGAGGCGACCTGTCAAAATTCTGTACGCGTTTTTTGAAACCAAGCCGAGCGTCTGGAAAGGTGACGACTGCAGGCGGGAATGTATACATCGCGTTACGCCGACCAGCATCTCCAATTCCACTCCGCGTCCCGCTAGTGAGTTTAGCGCCATGGAACACTAAACGCAGAGAGTCGGAGTTTGCCGACTCAGGCGTCCCGCTAGTGAGTTTAGCGCATGGAACACTAAACGCAGAGAGTCGGAGTTAGCCGACTGCAGGCGGGCATGTACTTGCACATCACGTTACAACCAGATTTCCATGTGAAATTCAAAACTAAATCCGCCCCTCAACAAGAAAGGCGGATGCAGTTTGGCTAGTTGTGACCTGATCTTCTTTGTGATACCACGCCATCATGCGTCAATCACTTAGTTGCGGTCGCCTACAGGTGCGGCTTGTGTAGAGCTGGGATTTTCGGCCGTCTGCCGCTTGTCCTCTGACTGCTCACACATTGGTCTTGAAGACAGTTCCTTAAGCAATCTCTTCTTGTTTCGTGTTTCGCTCATTTCCCGTTTGTTATTTTTATTGGATTGAAATTTCATTGTTTTGTGCCTCGCAAATCCCTTTCGACCAAAGATTCCGTGGTTGCCTGTTCGTTTGCCACTTGAGCCGATTATGCTCAAGTCCCGGCCAGCACTTCGTCCGTCATTTCTCTAACTAAGACTGGTTGAGCGGACGAATCCGCGAGGAATCGCTGCTTGCTACATGCCTGGATGCCTAAACCATCTTCGCTCGATTGAGATTTCATTTTTGTCCTCCATCGCGTCCTAACACCTTGATAGTGCTCCGCAAATATGAGGAAAGTATAGGGAACGTGCTATGAGATGCTAAAGCGCTTGCTGCGAGGAGATTTCCGGCGGCAATCCAACTTTACTGCAACCAACTCTCGTAGCCGCCATATTGATCAGACAAAAGCATCGTTTTCCGTTTCTCGCCGTCAACCAAATACAGGCGAGTTTGATTTTCACCGTTGGCAAACCTCAGGACCGCCCACCTTCCATCCGGTGAAATTTGCACTGCTACTTGCGTCCATGGTGTCCTTGCCTTAGGCAAAGTTTCCAGAATGTTTATAGATTCACTGGAACCAGCGTAGTAGATTTTCGCTTGCCAATCCTCAACGCCTGCAGTAGAGGGGCTCAGATACGCAAGTCTCAGTGATTTACCGTATTTCACCTGGTTACTGAGCACTGTGCTGATGTAGGGCTGGCTAGTAGCGTGCTCAACGTCGAACAATCCAATTTTCGTGCGCTTCGTCTCGCGCTGCTTGCCAGGTGGAACAGGACATTCATGCATTAATCCCAGTGTATTTGAATAGGCCTTATGAGCAGTACGGGCACCAGATTTAATATCAATGTCCGTCCACTGGAAGTACCCTTCGTTCAACATGGAATCCCTTTTCGTTATCACAGTTTCCGAAAATCGAATTTTGTTATTGTCCATCCAGGCGAACTGTAGAGCAGGCATAAACGAAGAGAACCCGCTGACTTCAATATCTATCTTCTGAGAGGAGAAGACGGATTTCCCCGATCGATCTATTACCCGCAACACCGTGCGATTTTCCCGACTAGAGTCGTCCGGCGATTTAGCTTGAGGTACATCGAGCGCGATGAGGTTTTTGTCCGGACTGAAGACGGCCCGACGTATCAAACCCACTTCGCATATCTGTCTGTTGCTTCTGCCGTCTTTACTAAGTTGCCAGAGATGATTGTTTCGAAGAATCCAGAACGACTCTTCATCACTAAATAAAACACTTTGAATCGGAGTTGGATCGAAGACCTGCGGCTCCAATCCGGACTGAGCCTCAACCCGGTGGATCCGAAAGCGATCTTTAACTGATTCCAGGCCGCTCACCAAAGTGGTCGTTAAATCGAACGGCTCCTTTACTAAATGCTCCAGAACAAACATCCGTGAGCCATCCTGCTCCAGCAAAGTGAATTTTCTTCCGTCTGCCACAGGTTCGATTGTCTTACCCGGCAAACCGATCTTATAGAGCTGGACACGAGGCAGGGATCGTGAAGGCCATGTTGCTGACACCAGAAGCCTCTCATCACCAGGCAGACGGCTAAACTCCGAATAGAGAAGGGCAAACTCGCTCTTGTTGTCTAGCTTGGCGGCGGTAACTATTTCTTCCAAGAGCCCAGGTTTTGCAGGAGCAGGAGCGGGCTCTTTCGTCGCCGAGCAGCATGGGCTATTACATTGCTTCGCTGTCAGGTTTCTGTATTTCGTGTCAGTAAGCGGCTCGAATATTCTCCATTCGCCTCCCAGGTGACTGCCCTGCGATCCCTCGAATATAAGCACAGGTGGCGAGGATATGGCGGGGTGTTCGCCCCCCGTTTTAACGTCCGCCGGGAACTGCCGCAACCTTCCCTCCCCCATCGCATTGCCCAACGAGCCTTCGTTATCGTTTTGCCGGCCAACCCACCAAAGGATAACCGACAGAACCATCATTACAAGGGCGACACTGAAACCCGGTTTTAGCTTTTCAGTAATTGCCATGACCGTACTCAATGGGATTACAACCGAACAATTATGGATTGAACGTGTGACAGTTTGGTTGCCAGTTGCGTGTCAATTGTGACGATCCAAGCGAATCGTAAACACGCCGTTTTGCTTCGAGAGTCTGGTCTCCTCGGACCGTTCGATCACTTTTGGAAGGTTAAAATCGCTTAGAAGCCATATTCAATGGGTAACTTTAGAAGAATAACGACTGGTAGTTCGTGGCACGCGAAGGATCATGTCAGCAAATCCACAAGAAAAACAGAACGAAAAAACGAGTCTCCATGAAATCTGTGGTGACTGCGGCAAACCTAAGGACCGTTCCGCGGGAAATTCCGTGACAGCATGGATTCTTGGATCTCATGGCTGTGAGTGCAAGCCCAAGAATGCATCGGCTCCTGCAGAACAGGCGATCGAAGGACAACTATCAACAACAGACACCGCGCAAAACAATCGAGAGCTTAATGTAGATCTGGGCGACCAATACGAAGTCATAGAACCCATTGGGCACGGCGGAATGGGCACCGTTTACCGTGTCAAAGACACATTGCTCGACAAAGAGTTTGCCATAAAAATCCTCCGAAATGACCTGGCGGCTGACGTTTCCGCAGTTAAGAGGTTTGAACAAGAAGCCAAGTTTGTAAGCGAACTTACACATGAGAACGTGCTGACAGTCTATCGCATCGATAGAACCACATCTGGTGCTCCGTTCATCGTCATGGATTACCTTGAAGGAGAGAGCCTATCTCAGCTTCTTCAGCGCGAGAAGACTCTGGAACCGTCTAGAGTGGCAAAAATATCGGGACAAATCTGCAGTGCACTAGCGCATGCCCACATGAAAGGGCTTATCCATCGAGATCTTAAGCCTAGCAATGTTATGCTCAACAAGAACGACGCAGGCATGGATATCGTTAAGGTGCTCGACTTCGGTATTGCTAAGATCATGCCCAGCGCCAATAGGGAAACGCAGAACCTTACTCAAACTGGAGAGCTGTTCGGCACGCCTTTATATCTAAGTCCGGAGCAATGCCTCGGTCTCGGTCTGCAGTTTCTTGCGCCGGGCTTCCAGCGCGTTGAAACGGTCGAGATCGAAGACGTAGCCGCGGCGCGCAAGCTGCGCAGCGATCGCTGCGGCGTCGGCACGCAGGCGTTTCGGGTCAAGCATGGGAAAGGATCCGGATGAAAAGTGCCGCGCAGTATAGCGGCGGGGGTGCCGTTCTCAGGCCAGCTGCCGCCCAAG